>CALCGT010000062.1 GCA_937901125.1 uncultured Clostridia bacterium
AGGGCAGGATTTTGAACCGCTCATACTCCGCCACAGCCGCCTTGCCGATCATGTCAATAAATTCCTTATTCGTCATCTTCTGTACTCTCCTTCCGTACTTTGAATTTTTGAGTAAAAAAATAAGATACCGCTAAGTATCCATCTCATCAACTGATTCAATTTGCATATTCCCATCTATATCCGCCTCTGGTTTTTCGCTTTCCTGTGCAACAAGCATATATGTTACTATGTGATATTTTCAGTTCTCTTTCAATCTCTCTCATCGAATTCCATATTTTCGTAACCGTTCCATCTTCTATATTTATTTGTAATATCCTTTTTGCAACGGCGGCCTGCTTTTCTTCCCTGAGTTTTGCAGAAACTTTTGCGTTTCTATTCCCATAATTGATATTGTAAGAACATGAACACCACTCTAAATTTTCTACTCTGTTGTCCAGCTTATTTTCATTTATATGGTTAACCTGAGGTAATTTATCCGGATTTTCTATAAATGCGAGTGCAACCAGCCTGTGCACCATAATCTTATGCTTTTCTCTTTTGTTTTTACGCAAAGTAACTCTCAAATAACCAAATTTTGATAAACTTGGTTTTAAAATTTTTCCTGTTTTTTCTGAATAGATTTCCCCATCTGTACTCGCATAATAGTGTGGGTAATCAGGAATCTGCTTCCACATCATCATCACCTTCTAACGTGTCTTTCGCTTTCTGATACTGACTTCCGAAATAAAAAGCCACCACCACAGAGAAGATAGTCAGAAACTGTTCTCCGCTGATGCGCCCCACCACAGCCAGATAAGAAAAAATGACCGTCAGGATGATGGTCACGATGCTTTTGACTGTCAGCAGGTTTTGAATTGTGATTTTTGTTGTTTCATTCATCTAAATCTCCCCTTTCCAGCTTTATTCGTTCTTCCTCTCTGGTCTCAAAAAAGGACTTCGCCAGATACCCCAGAATCGTCCCAATGACCACATTGCAAATGTCACTGGACAATGTCTCTGCGATCTGCTCCCGCCCCAGAAAGGCAAGAACATAGGTCAGCTGCAAATCCAAAAGAGCGATAAACAGGATCGCCCGCACCGCTCTTTTCGTAAATGTTCTTTTGTCAAATCGTGTTCTTGCCATCCATTCGACCTTTGCCAGTGTTCATATCCCTAACTGCGCCTGTCCCGAACTCTGTGCGCTGTCCGCTGTCTTTGATTTTCATATTTTCACTTCTTCCTTTTTCCACTTCTTTATATTGTTTTTAATCATTTTCTGCTTTATAATATTTGAAAAATAAAAAATGGAGGTCATTATAATGCACAATAGCAATAACAAACAAACCAATGCCGAATTGCTCATACTGTATACAGAACAATATGAAAACTTTCATCGTCATTTTTGGAGCATATACTATAAATTTGTCTACGCAATTATTTTTGTATTAAGTATTTATCTTTTTAAATGGAATGAATTTCCCTATAATGCTAACAAATGGAACTCCTTTTTTGTTTTTATTTTTTGCATTATTGAAATCTTCATATCCACAACTTCAACTGTAATTTTAAGTAGAGAATATACCAACTTAAAACGCAAAGAAGAAATACGCAATTTTTATGCTGACAAAATGAAGGTCCCCCTTGTTTGCAATAAAGACAACAAAAAGAACTATCCATGCAAAATAATCGCTAAAGAAATAACTATCGGCAATATTCTTCGCTTCTCTCTATTAGCTTTTGGTATATTAGCCATCGTTATCATCATAACTACTTATACATACTCCCCCACTTTGGTAAATGGAGAACAGTCTAATCTTTTGCCTGCTTCCACATGCACATGTATTTCAAATGCATGCACCAACAGTACCAACTGAGATCCTCTGTATTTCCTTCATTCAACGCCTGATTTGCCAAAGCGATCAGGTTGTCTTTTTCTTCTTTCACGAACCGCCGGAACACTTCCAAATCAACGTATCTGTTTCGGCGAATGATATTGCAAAGCACAAAATTCTTATAATGCTCCCTGAGATATGCCGTTATCTTGTCATATTCCTTCCGCCATTTCACCAGTTCCCCTTTCGGCAGGCACAATGCCTTTCCTCGCCGTTCCACCTGCTTCAGGTAGTGTTCCATTTCTACATCAGTCATCCTGTATCACCTCATCAGAACGGGCATTCCACATCATCCGAAATCACATAAAAGTTTTCGTCACATTCAGACCGCTTCATTTTTTCCCATCCATAATTTCTTTCGGCATCCTTCGCCCCTGTTGCGATCCTTTTACTGGATCTGCTGTACTGGGTTTCGATAGCTTTTTTCCCGACAGCCAATCTGCCAGTCAGTCTGTTTTTCGTGACTGTGATATGCCCCATGCCATCCTCGGCGCTGTTCTGTCTGCCATAGAAAATAACGGTGTCGACCTTATTCGTGATGTCACCGCTGCCGGCAATGTCATCATTGGTCATTTCGCCGATCTGCGTTTTTCTGGGATGGGCTACCAGCATAATATGTACGTTGTATCGCATGGCCAGATTTTTCAGGCTCCATACAAAATTGCTCTGGGCAGTATATAAATCGCTTTTCCCGTCCACCTGCTCCATAGCCGTCATCAGGTTATCCAGACAAATCAGTTTTGTGTCATACTGCTTGATGACCTTTTCAACCGTTGTCAGCAGCGTTTCTGTTTCAGAAGCCGTTTCGGGGATGTATGCATTATCGTAGATATAGATTTTATCCTGATACCAATCATTCAGTTTTTTCTGTACATCCTCCGAAATGGTGTAATAGGTTTCACCGAAAGCATCCTGATTTTTCGTCAGATAGTCAGGACCAGCCAACTGCATATCCAGCCACCGTTTGAAATGGAAGTCCGGCAACTCCCCGGAATACACGAACACATTACAATCCTGCTCCACGGCCTCTGCAATTACCTGACTGGCAAGGGTACTTTTCCCTTCGCCCCTTTTGCCAGACCAAAGGGAAACCTGTCCCAGATACAGACCGCCAATAACCCTGTCCAGTGCATACAGCCCCGTTCTGATCTTGGGCATATCCTGCAGATTTACAGCTTTTACATCAGACAGTTTTTTGATGTTTTTGATTTTTGGCACTTCCGCATTCTGAACAGCTTTGATGACTGCATTTTTCCCGTATTTTCTGAGGATATCGTTAGCATCCTTTTCGCCCAGATAATCGACCACACGGACAACCTTCAATTTCTGTTTTACCCTTGCCTGCAGTTCATTGACCAGCGTGATTTCTCCGTGTTCGTTATCGCCGAACACAATAATTTCCTCAAATTCATTCAGCCAGTCGGCACAGTGCTGGAACCATGTAAACCCTCTGGCTCCGTTGGGAACCGATACTGCATTTTTGATCCCCGCCTCCGCCACACTCAGGCTGTCGATCTGCCCTTCTGTGATGACCAGAGGACTTCTATCCTCACACTGCTGCATCCCGAACAGGATGGGTTTTGCTCCTGTTTCGCTCCATTCCTTGTTTTTGTCTTTATTTCTGTCAAAATTCGCTCTGCGATATTTCACAAACTGCAGGATATTGTTTTCATCATAGAAAGGAAATACCAACACATTCGGGTCATTCTTCGCCGTAGTGACCTGATATTTCTCGGCAACTGCCCTGCTGATGCCCCTGCTTTCCAGATATGTAATGGCGGCAGACCTGATTTTGATTTTCTTCTGGGGCAGTTGCTTGTACTTTTTCACCTCGCCAAAATCCAGAGGGAAATCAAAATCCCTTGCCAGCTCCACAAAGTGTCCGTGCTTTCCACACCCGGAGCGGAAGCAGTTAAAAGTACCGTTCTCCAGATTGATAGAGAAGGTGCCCTTATCCCTGTGAGAACCGCCGTGGCAGTAAGGACATTCTTTGAAGAACAACTCATTCCCTTTCTCATGCTTTTCCGTCTGGATCATGGATGCAAAATCAAATACATGCAGATTAGTCTTGACATGACCGTCCCTCCCTTCTGTTTCTGGCAAGTTCAATCCTCGCCTCCCGCAAGTTTTCGATCTCCTGTTCGCAGACTTTCTTTCTGGCATAAAGCCCGTTGATGCTTTTCTGAATATCTGCGATTTCACAGGTCAGATCACACATTTTGTCTTTGATTTCAGCTTCTGTCATTCTCTCCACTCCCTCACCAAACAGCCTTCCTGCCAACAATCACTGCAATATGCGACTTCATCACGATTCGCCCTGTAAAGCACGATATATTCGTATGTATCACTGCCACAATGGGGACATATCCGTTTTTCATTTTCCTGCGACATCATTCGGATCACCGCCCAGCATGATATAAACAATCTTCACATCAGGGAATTTGTCATTTTTGATGTAGTCCATTGCGGCATACATTCTGCCTGCGCGTTCCCACAATTCCTGCACATCATTTTCAGAAATCAGTTTCTTTTCATCCATCATTCTTCCTCCTTCGTCAGGTCAACTTGAATTCTCGCCAGTTCCGCAGCTGCTCTGTAGGCTTTAGCGTGCTTGTTGTTGCCGTGGGTCTCTTCGACCTTTTTCAGGAAGGCTTCGATATTGCCCCGGAAACAACCGCAAACAACGGAAATTTTGCTGTTTTTATCTCTGAAGAAAGTGGTAGTATCACTTCTTGAACCCATAGGACCGACCGTCAGAATATGGTCATCTCTGTAGACACACGCATCGCCGTAGACCCTCGCATCGCCGCAGACCCTCGCATCGCCGCAGACCATAGCATCGCCGTAGACACTCGCATTGCCGTAGACCCTCGCATCGCCGTAGACACTCGCATCGCCGCAGACCCTCGCATTGTCGTAGACCAACGCATTGTCGCAGACCCTAGCATCGCCGTAGACCAACGCATTGCCGTAGACCCACGCATTGCCGTCATGGCTCAAGTTTTCTTCCTTTTCCAAATATCCTCC
>CALCGT010000063.1 GCA_937901125.1 uncultured Clostridia bacterium
GGTGTCTACTTTATTGTAACGTATAGTTATATTTCGTGTCCACTTTTTTAATATAGATCCAAGACAATATTTGAAAAATATCGGAAAGATATGATTTCAGATACTGGTATAGCGATATTTTTGTGCGGGAATAAAAAAGATCCAAATGATTCTTCAAAGATTATTGATGCACCAGGGTGTTGGGATGAATTCAGAATTGCAAGAGATAATAATAATGTGATTATTCCTATTGGTAGTACTGGATTTATGGCTAAAAAAATTTTTGATGAAGTTCGGACTAATATAGAAAAGTATCAGTATTTAGAAAAATATATTGGTATTCTTGAAACTTCAACTGATGTTGAGACATTAGTAAAAACAGTGGTAACTATAGCGAAAGAGCAGCGTAATACATTAAAAATGTGAGTGAAGTATGGAGGCTAATATGGCACATAAAACCTTTATATCTTATAAATATAGTGAGTCAAGAGAATTAAGAGATAAAATAATAAAAGCACTTGGAAAAGATGCAACCTATTACAAAGGGGAAAATGTCAATTCTAAAGATATGACAGATTTGAAGAGAAAAACAATAGAGAGAAATCTTGCGGATATGATGTATGATACATCGGTAACAATAGTAATTCTTTCTCCTGAAATGAAAAAAAGTGATTGGATAGGATGGGAAATTTCTTATTGTCTTAAGAAGAGTACAAGAAAAGGAAGAACCTCTCAAAGAAATGGTGTGGTTGCTGTAATTAAGAAAGTAAATGGAGGCTATTCGTGGTTTAAGTATTCAACAGGTAGTGGGACGAACTATCATATGGACAAAATACAGACTATTATTGCAGAGAATCACTTTAATTCAAATCCTCCAATTAAAACAAATGAGGGTATGTATGATTGGTTAAATGGGTCGTACATAACATTTGTTGAAGAAGAAGAGTTTTTGAAATATCCAAAAATGTATATTGATAATGCATATGAAAAAAGTGAAAATGATGGAAAAGGATATGATTTGAGAGTAATGGAATAAGTTGCAAATGAAAAGAAACAAAAAGACGAGAATTCAAATTCTCGTCTTTTTGTTTGGAGGGAATGAAATGCAAAAAAGAACACAGCAAATCACAGTCCGATTAACAACGCAAGAAAAGAACCACCTTGATCAACAAGCGAGATTGGCTGGAATCAAGATGGAGCCGTTTGTTAGAAGTTTGATTGCAGGAAGTAATGTAAAAGAGCGGCCTGCTGAGTATTGGGGTGAAATGATTCGTCAGTTATCGGCAATAGGAAATAACATCAATCAAATCGCACACATAGCGAATGCTACAGAGGGTATAGACATAGGAGAATTACAGGAAACGCAAAGGCTTATGAAGGAGGTTTGGAAAATCGTGAAAGAGGTATAACATGGCTTATTTAAAAATATTGACTAGAAGATATAATTTGGCTGGATGTACGGATTATGCTGTGAATGAAGATAAAACAGTTGAGAATGCAGCAAGATATGCCTTGAATCCAGAAAAAACAGAAGAACGATTTTATGCTTCGTGTTTGAATTGTGGAAGTGTTGAAACTGCCAATGAAGAAATGCAGAAAACAAAAAAACGTTTTGGTAAAGAAGATAAAGTTTTATGTTATCATGTGATTCAATCATTTCCTCCGGGAGAGGGAACGCCGGAGCAGATTCACAAAATTGGAATTACCTTTGCGAAGGAATGTTTTGGAGATTTTGAAGTGATCATTGGTACCCACCTGGACCGAGGGCATTTGCATAATCATATTGTGATAAATTCCGTTTCTTTTGTAGATGGCAGAAAATATCGATCTGTGCCCAAAACGCTTTGTCAGTTGCGTGAAGTATCAGACAGGATTTGCAGAGAAAATGGCCTATCGGTAATTATACCAAAGGGGAAAGGAAAGCATTATGCTGAATGGCAGGCGGAGCAAAGCGGAAAAACAACGATCAGAAGTATGATCCGAAAAGATGTAGATACAGCCATTGAGCAGTCTTTCAACTATCGCAGTTTCTTGGATGCTATGAGAGCCAGCGGCTATATCGTGAAGTATGGTGAGAACGTAAAGCACACAGCAGTCAAGCCGAAAGGTGGACAACGATACATTCGACTTTCTTCCCTTGGACAAGGATATACAGAAGCGGATATTCAGGAACGACTGCAGAAGAAACGCCTGTATGATGATTTTCATTTTGGTGGTAAAGAACGTAAAAACTATAATAAAATCCGACTAAAAGGTAGTTTTCAGAAAAGTAGAAGGATCACGGGAATCAGAGCCTTGTACTGGAAGTATCTATACCTTTTGGGCAAGGCAAAGAAAAAGACTGGCAGAAGAAAAGTCAGTCCTTATTTGTATGATGATGTGATCCGATTTGAAAAATATGTAAAACAGAATAAATTTCTTTCCGAAAACAGGATAGAAACCATAGAGGACATCGAGAGCTTGATGTCCTTTTTTCATGGGGAAATTTCTCGACTTGTGGAAGAAAGAAAACGTATTGGAAAGGAGGTGAGGCTTAGAGGAGAAAACATAAAAGTTGATGCTGTCTATCAGCAGTGCAGCGAACAAATCAAAGCATATCGTGCCAAATTGCGAATGTGCGAGAACATTTTGGAAACAGAGGGGAGGATACGAATCAATCTACAGACTATGAAAGAATTGGAACGAAAGGAGGGAAAGGAATATGAGCCAGGGAAGCGAAGCGGCAGAACAAATGACAAAGGAAACCCTGCGAATCAGCGAAACCATAGCGAAACTGTCGGGAACAGGGGCTAAAAATCTTGCAGTATTTCTGGCGGCAGTGATGAAGGACAATGTAAAAATCAAAGGGAAAACAAAACTGAATACCCTTCTGAAGGAAGGTAAGGAACTGAAGGTATTTCCGATCCAGGAGGAGTATTTGCAGCAGTTTTCCAAGGAAGCCAAGAAATACGGTATCCTTTATACCGTCATCAAAGATACCAAGGCAGACCCACCAACATTCGACATCCTTGCCAGAGCAGAGGATGTATCAAAGATCAATCGGGTATTTGAGCTGATCGAATATCCGATACCCGGCAGGGAAAATAATGAAAAAAAGACGAGAAGCCCTTATCAACAAGAGAGCAGATCAAGCGTGCGAGGGATTGGCTGGAATACAGACAGAGCGAGTACGAATGAACGTAAATCTGTGGTAGGGGATTTGAACAAAATCAAAAAAGCGAGGAAAGTTTCAGAGAAAGAGCGGTGATAAAATGAAAAGATTTTTATTTTGCATTGTATGTATGCTTTCTGTATCTGTAACAGCTTTCGGTGCTACTGCATATCCATCGAAGATCGAAATGGTGGAAAATGACGGTAAGAAAGAGATCCATAAGGTTTATGAACTGAGTGCAGAAGATACGCCTGCATCCATTCCGCAGGACAGCTTTGAACAGGACGGAAAGACCTATGTGCTGAAGGATATTTTGAAAAATGAGATCCCTTCCCATGAAACCAGAGAGATCATCGAGTCTGTTACAGTAGACAGTGAAACAAATAAGATGGAGGACATTCTTCCATTGATTCCTGCAGAAAAAGAGGTTTTAACAGATGATGGTTTCTCTGGCACTTTGCAGCTGGATGTATCCACGATCCAGATCGAAAGCAAAGGTACAGGGACAAGCAGTTATACCATGAAAGCAACCAGAACATATCCCAACCTTGCAGGAGCAGACCTGCAGTACATTCCAAAGACAACGGAAGAAAATGGACATACTTTACAGTTTGCATCCGTTGACTGGCAGAGTGATAATACAGCCAATGTGGACACCCATGCTATTACAGACAGATATACAGCTGTTGTGACCTATGAAGGCACAGGCACAAGAAGTTTCAGCAAAGGGTATACAGTGACAGCGGAATATAATGGCATCGTATCCAAAACTGCTATAGATACCGTGCAGTACACAGCGATTTTTGCCCAGGAAAATGATTTTCCTGTTGATCTGCATCTGATCCTGTTACCCCTCTTCGGTGCAGGTGTTGTACTGGCAGGTTTTGCGGTATTTCATTCCATGAAGAAAAAGAAAGGAGAGAGTGCGGATGATGAAAACGAAACTGTTGATGGCTGCGATCCTGTTAATGACGACCACGACAATTACCCCGGTGTATGCTCTTGATTCTGATTTGACCTATTCTTTCAGCAATTCTGAAACGGGCAATTTTGGCAAGGCAACTTCCATTGAGCCTGTGACAGTGGCGGAAGCAACGGATACTTACAACATAAACATTAGCAAAGACAGTGCCTTTATTCCTCCAGCTTTTGGTTCCTATTCGGCAGATACAAAAGGGACAGGAGAACTTCTGACACCGAATATTTCTGGTGTGTCTCAGATGAGCATTGGCTCCGGCAGCATCAGTGCTGCAGTGAACAATGCGGTTAATGGAGGAACAGTTGTATATCCTCCTTCCAGTAGTGTAAGCATTTCTTCTCCCAGCTATAGTTTTACAGAGAATAAATTTACTTTGCCGAATGGTCTGTATTATTCTGATGGGAGTATTGGCAGACTAAAGATTGATGAAATTGACTTGTCCGTAAAAGTTTATGAAACAGAAAGTCTGGAAAGCCTTGCAAAAGGTGCAGGGCATTTCAAATCCACATCCTGCTGGGATGGCAACATCGGTCTGTGTGGCCATAACCGAGGTGTTACAAACCACTTCGGCAAGATCCATACGCTGGAAAAAGGTGACAAAATCAAATATACAACAAAACTGGGTACACGAACTTACAAGGTCGTTTCTGTGACCAAAATTGATGAAACGGATTTTTCCTATTTGCAGAGAACCAGTGATAACAGGATCACACTCATTACCTGTGTTAATAACCAGCCTGCAAAGCGTTGGTGCGTACAGGCAGTGGAAGTGTGATTTTTTGCGTGAATCAGAAATCTCTAGGATAATAAAAAAGGATAAGGAAAGGAAGTGGATATATGAAGAAACTGACAACGATTTTGATGACTGGTGTTTTAGCGATTGGCGGTACAGCAACAGCCTTTGCGGATACGGAATATAAAACAGCAATGTTGCATGATGCGAAGGTACGGTTCAATAATGGCGAAATCCAGAATATCTGGTGTTATAACATTGACGGTTATAACTTTGTGAGAGCAAGGGATATTACAAATGAACTGGATGTGGCAGTATATGCTATCCAGAATGGAACAGCAGGCGTCATGGTAGACCCTCACAATAAACCTACATCCACGACGGAAGCGGAAAAACTTACACAAAAGACTGCCAAGGTCAAAGTGGAAAAAGGTGAACTGATCTATGATGGTTCTGTCAGCGAAGCGGAGTGTTTCTTGCTGAACGGCAGATATTATTTCAAACTGGCAGATTTTGCAGATGCCAGCAAATATGCAAAAGAAGGCACCCTTGAACTGGTAAATATCGAAGCAAAAGCAGGAATCGTGACAGAGCCTTTTATGCCGACGTTTTACGGTATTGAAATTGACTGGGATGATACAGAAAAAGTCATTGATGTTACATATACGAAGATCGATCTGCAGGAAATGTTTGATGATATCCGTAGCGGCAAAGTATTGACACTGGCGGAAGAAAAGGAGAGTAAAACAGATATGGGCGCTGAAGAAGATACAGATGTTGTTCCTAAAAAATTTCAGGTGCAGGCACCTTTAACATCTGCGCCAGAAGAAGGTGAAATCTTGGCAAATATCTTGGTCGATGACAGCGAAGCGGCTTATTTGGATAATGCAATGACACAGCCGAACATTGCAAACTATACGGTTCCCTATTCTGACACAGATGCAGGCATGATCGGGCAGTGTACCTGGTATGCTAGAGGGCGTATGCTGGAAACAGTCGGCGAACATATCAAGGAGAATCCTTTTTATGGCAGTGGCGTAAATAACTGGGTAAAAAAGGCACAAAGTGAGGATTGTCCTGATGTGGATGGTGTGACTGATCCTAATTCCATTAGGCCCAGGAGTATCGTTGTGTGGGAAGGACATGCGGCCTTCGTAGAATGGATAGATTTTGACAGCGAAGGAAATCCTGTGAAAGTTTATTTTACAGAAGCCAATGCGAACCATAGAAGTACCGATAGAGTTCCTGGTGCGTATTACTCTGACTTCGATGCAATGGTGAAGGTTTGGGATTTTGATAAATTTATCCATAGAGGCGAGTTTATCGGCTATGTTATAGTAAAATAATAGAAAACTTATGGGTATTCTGATTGTATTGAAATAAACTTTTGATTCTGATAGGATAGATCTATCTAGAGGTTTTGGTAGGCTTGAACTCATGGTGGGGTGAAATATAGCTTTGTTTTCAGAAAGACTACAAAACTAAGGGCTTTTAAGAAATAAATTTGGAAGTTAAAATAGATGTTTAAAAAATGAGATGGCTCTATCTTTATTAAGTGGAGGAAACATTATGTACGAAAACTATTCAAGACAGGCGGTACCTTCAAGAAAATATAGGGAATTATTGGGAACTGCGATATGTGTATTTAATTCAAATAATTCATTTGTTATAGAAAATATATTGCGGTCTGATGATAATGGACAATATGATTGGTATAGCTTGATAGATAGAGAGTCTGGAAAGTTAAAAGAGCCAATTCAGCATACCATTGCTAAAAAAACTAATGAAGAGATAGGTGAACTCTTTTCTGAAATAGTAACCATGAGGAATCGTATTATACATAGCTTCCAGATTACATATGATGGTCAACAAATTTTGGCAACCAAAACCCGTATTAAAGAGGGAAATCAACAGTTTATAATATCGGAAGAGTATCTGTTGAAGTTTATCAAGAAAAATGAAGAATTATCTTCTGTTTTGTATCGTTTATAGGATATTGAGCTTTGCAGTTATAATTGTAAATGAAAAAAATGAGAAGAACAAAAAGCGGAAAAATCATCCGCTTTTTTTATTGCTCATTTACAGATCTACAAGGGAAGGAGAAATGAAATATGAAAGATACTTTGACAAAAAGAATGTTTGGAATAGGTCTTTCTGCAATGATGCTGTTATCATCGGTTTCAGTAGCATCTGCAGATAACTATGGTATTTCGACCTATGGCACAGTGTATCATGCCAATCAGAAATTCGATATTGCCAATACAAGCTGCAGAGAGGCGATTCTGAAATGCAACGGCAGTGCGGACTATGATAACTTTGCACCTGCGCAGGTAAGTTGGAAGAATCCGGTCAATGAAGCATTATATCAGGCATATTGTATCAATCCTGCATACCCTGGTTATGGTGATGTGGCGGATTATGGAATTGATATTGAACGTTTTGACAACAGTTGTATTGTAGATGCTGGTGGCTCCGGTGGCTCTGGGAAAACGGCAGGCTCCAAATCTTCTGCCGGCAATACGATTGCGGCATTTCTGGAAGGTGCAGTGAATTATGGCTATCCTTCTGTTTCCGCAGAAACATTGCTAGGTGGTACTGCTGCAGATTACGGTGTGAACCAGAACCAGTTGGAGTATGCGGCTTATCTGGCGACCAAGATGGCAATCTGGTCTGGTATTCATAATAATTATGGCATCAATACATGGAGCGAGAATACCGGAGCAACGCAGTACCCCCATGCACTGAGAGTGAAAGTTTTGGCTGCGACAAAGGCAATTTACAATGCGGCGGGAAGTTATACACCTCATGACGGCCAGAGTACAGTATCGCTGACTGCAGGAACCCCAATGCTTTCCGGTAGCAATTATGAAACCACATTTACGATTGCCAATACAGACAATAATGTTGACGGCTCTGATATGTATGTTGAGACGGCAGCAGGCGGCACATTTATGGATGGCCTGATGATCTGTGACGAGGATGGAAAGGAATATCCAACAACTACAACTGCCGGCGGCAACGAGCGTTATATCCTGCCTGATGGCACAACAGAGTTCAAAGCAATCCTGCCTGATCCCGGTGATGCAGAAGCGACAGTAGAACTGAGACTGTACGCACAGCAGAAATCCAAGATTCTGCTTTATGGCAGAAGTACATCCGCAGGCGCACAGAACTATGTATTGGCGGGTAATTTTTATGATAACCCTACAGCATCTTTTGTGATCGGTGATACGGGTATTGTAGAAGACCCTGAAGAACCCACAACACCTGATACAGGTACTGGCGAATTGACAGTCATCAAACTGGACGCAAGGGACAATACAACACCTCTGGCAGGCGTGACATTCGATTGCTATAACGCCAAAGGACAGCTGATCGATACAGGTACAACAGACAGCAATGGCAAATGGATTCCCGAAATCTCCGGCTCTGGCACTTATACGATCATCGAAAGAGATTCCGGCAACTCTTATCAGTTGACTGAACCTACTTCTATGGTTATTACAGTACAGGATGATAAAAAAGCAACAGCCACTTTCCGTGACTATCCCAGCCAGACAGTGACTATGGAAAAAGAAGATGCAACCACAGGTAAACCTATCCCCGGCGTGGAATATGAAATCGTTCAGATTGACGGAGATGGTGCATGGAGAGCAACAGGTAAAACTGACAGCAGCGGCAAGATTGCTTGGGAAGATGTGCCTGATGGCACTTACCTGGTGCGAGAAGTATCTACAGTAGAGGGATATATTCTGGATAGTACACCTCAGCATGTAACGGTAAAAAATGGACAGGCCCCCAGCCTGAAATTCCTGAATAGTAAATTCCCCGGCCTGACGATCTTGAAGGTTGATAAGCAGACAGGTGAAGTGATTGAAGGAACAGCAACATTCATAGTAGAACAGATCAATGGTAGCTACAGCACATCTGTGAAAACAAAGAATGGCATTGCAGAACTGAAAAACCTTCCTGTAGGTTCCTATAAAATCACAGAAAAATCTGCCCCTGAAGGTTATGTTCTGGATACTGCACCCGGAACAATCTATCTGGGTGAAAATGAAAGCAAACAGTACATTGCCTATAACCTGAAAGCACCTGTATTGACCATCGAAAAGGATGATGCCAAAACAGGTGATCCTATTCCTGGAACAAAGTATGAAGTGAAGAAATCCGATGGTACAAAGATCGGTGTCGTAGAAACAGGTGCAGACGGCAAGGTAACATTAGGTATGAAAGGCAGTGAACTGGGCTATCTGGAACCTGACACTTATACGGTAACGGAAGTTTCTGTTCTTGAGCCTTATATGCTGGCGGAAAAACATCAGGATATTCAGCTGAAGGCAGGTGATCAGAAATCCCTGCTGTTTGAAAATATCAAATATCCAACATTGATCGTTCAGAAAACGGACGCAACAACAAATAAGGGTATCCCCAATACCACATATAAAATCGAGTATGAACAGGCGGACGGCGGTATTAAAACCGTTGGTACATATAAGACCGATGCAGATGGCCGTATCACACTGCCCTATGTGGAACCCGGCTGGTACATTATGACAGAAACAATCCCTGCACAGGGCTACCAGAAACCCACAAATCCTGTCACAAGGGTTTATCTGGCTCCCGGCGATAATTCCTATACGATTGCTGATAACAAAGCGGACAATACAACAGCGGATACGGGGAATGCAGATGAATCTGCTGACAGCGAAGTGAAAATTACAAGCGGTGCAGATTATACAGTAGTTGGTGACATCGTAAACTATCCTCTGAACAGCATCGTCATCAAAAAGGCAGATGCCAATACGGGCGAAATGCTGGATGGTGCAACTTTTGAAGTAATCAAAGTGACAGGAGAAACAAGCGGTCAGAATGGCACAGTAGTATGCACTGTTACGACCGACCATTCCGGCGTAATTGTAATCACTGGTCTGGAGGCAGGTGCTTATGCTGTCCGTGAAGTTAAGGCCCCTGCGAATTATCTGATTGCAGAAACCAATCTGCAGACAGTGAATCTGAAAGCTGACGGTACCAGCGTGGTAGAAGTGATTTTCAGAAATCTGCCTTACGGTTCCCTGCTGATTTCCAAGGTGGATGCAGAAAACAATAAACCACTGGCAGGTGCAGTTTTCAAAGTGACAGCCAGCGATGGCACTGTTGTAGGTAATGATAATGGCGAATTTACAACAGATAACAATGGTGAAATCCTCGTTCCTAATCTGGAACCCGGTAGTTATGTGGTGACAGAACTGAAAGCCCCTGCAGGGTATTCCAGAGATACAACACCCAAAACAGTAAAGATCGGCACAGACGGCGGTACTTACCGTCTGGAATTCACCAACAAAGCATTGTCCGGCATTAAAATCATTAAAACTGATTCTGAAACAAATGCACCTCTGGAAGGTGTGGCATTTGCAATTAGCAAACTGAACGGTGAAAAAATTGGTACATACACAACAGATAACGCAGGCATGATCTATGTCGGTAATCTGGAAGATGGCTGGTACACAGTAACGGAAACAAAAGGTCTGCAAGGATACCACTGGGATGAAGAACCCAGAACAGTAGAAGTGAAATCCGGCACACAGACCATTGTGGAAGTAGAAAATGAACCTTATTCCTGTCTGGTGATCGAAAAGACCAATAGCAGAAATGACAGACCCATCGAAGGCGTTGAGTTCCTCGTGACAAAACTGAACGGGGAGCAGATCGGTTACTATGAAACAGATGAAAGCGGTATGATCGTCATCGAAGGTCTGGAAGAAGGTACTTATCTGGTAAAAGAAACAGAAGCAGCAAAAGGCTACCTGCTGGACAGTGAAGCCAAGGAAGTACAGGTGAAAGATGGAAAACGCATCACACTGAAAGTAGAAAACGATCCCCTGGCATCTATTCTGATCCATAAGGTCGATTCTGTGACTGGCGAGGGTATTTATGGCGTAACATTCATCCTGTATGATTCTGACAATAACCCCATTGGTCAGTTTGTATCCGATGACGAAGGGTATGTGCATATCGAAAAAGAACTGGAAGCAGGCAAGTATAAATTGAGAGAAATCGAACCAGCTGACGGTTATCTGGCAGATAATAAAGTGAGAACCATTACAGTCCAGAAAGGTAGAACAACAGAGATCGAATGGGAAAACACCCCTCAGATGGGACAGATTCAGATCACAAAGAAATCCTCTGATGATAACCCTTATAATGGTTTCCCTGCGGGAACAGTGCTGAAAGGTGCAGAATTTGAAATCTACGATAGATCTAACAATCTGGTAGATACAGTGGTAACAAATAAGAATGGCATTGCGATTTCCAAGACTCTGCCTTTGGGACGTTATATCATCCGTGAAACAAAAGCACCTGATTTTTATGGAGCAAACACGCAGGACATCCAGACAGAAATCGAGTATGTAGGTCAGATTGTCAGACTGGAATTGTATAATTCCAGCCTGTACACCAATGTGGCAGTCAATAAAAAAGGCTATACACAGGTAGCACCCGGTCAGAGTATTCGCTATGAATTCACGGGTATTAAAAACAATTCTACGGTATCTCTGAATAGTTTCTATTGGAGAGATACCCTGCCTGTAGAAGCGGTCAGACTGGACAAGATCATCACAGGTACATGGAACCAGCGACTTTCTTACAAGATCGTCTATAAGACAAACTTGAATGATTATCGCACACTGGCGGATAATCTGGATACATCCAAGAATAACGTGATTCTGGCATCTCCTGCAGCACTGGGACTGCCTTCCAATGAATATATCACGGAAGTCATGTTTGTATTCGGTACAGTCAAGAGTGGATTTGCACAGGTGGAAACGCCTTATATCTATTGCAATGTGCTGCCCACAGTGACCCATGATCAGAGATTTACCAACAGCACAGATGTTGGTGGTCTGTATCAGGGACAGTGGATCATGTCTAATGACAGATGGGTAACAGTGGTATACGGCAAGCAGGAAGTACAGAAACTTCCTCGCACCGGATATTAAGGTGAAAAGTCAAAAAACAGATGAGTAGAAGGGAGACCGCCATTTTATTGGCGGTTTTCTCTTTGCCAGTGATCTGGTTGGGAATCCTTTTTGGACGATGCTGCGGTGAAGGTGTGAATTTGCCGCAGTTCATCAATAATTTAGCGGCAGTCATGGAAACGCCGTATCACATCGAATTTACCCTTTATACAGGAAAATGTATTCTGATTTGCCTTTGCTGTTATGGCTTAGGTATTTCCTATTACTTTGTATCAAAGGCCAATAAAAGGATAGGTGAAGAATATGGCTCTGCCAGATGGGGCAGCGTTTCGGAGATTAATCGAAAATATAAAAACAGAAAAGAACCGGGACAGAATGCGATCCTAACACAAAACATTCAAATTGGTCTGGACGGCAGGAAGCATAAAAGGAACCTGAACATCCTTGTGGTTGGTGGTTCCGGTGCAGGTAAAACGAGATACTTTGTAAAGCCGAACATTATGCAGTGTAACTGTTCCTACATCATCGCTGATCCAAAGGGGGAATTGCTCCGAGCAACAGGCGGTATGTTGGAAAAACAGGGTTATGAAGTGAAGGTGCTTAATCTGGTGGATATGGTCCGATCTGACTGTTATAACCCTTTGGCTTATGTCAAAACGGATACCGACGCTTTGCGTCTGGTGACGAATTTGGTGAAGAATACAACGCCAAAAACAGCAGGCAATACAGACCCCTTCTGGGATAAATCCGAAACAGCTCTGCTGCAGGCGTTTATCCTGTATCTGGTACATGAAGCGCCGATTGAGGAGCAGAATTTTGAGATGGTCATGTATATGATCGAGAATGCCGCAGCGAGTGAAAATGATGAGGAATATAAAAGCCCCATGGATGTCATGTTTGAAACCTTGGAGGAAAAAGACCCGAACCATATTGCTTTGAAGCAGTACAGAGTTTTCAAACAGGCAGCTGGGAAAACGGCGAAGTCTATCCTGGTCAGTGTGGCGGTGCGTCTGGCATCTTTCAATCTGTCGGAACTGGCATCCTTTACACAGAAGGACGAAATGGAACTGCATCTGCTGGGAAAACGAAAACAGGCGATTTTTGCTGTGATCCCTGATAATGACAGTAGTTTCAATTATTTGGTAGGGATGCTTTATACACAGGCGTTTCAGGAACTTTACTATGATGCCGACCATAGACCAGGTGGTAGGCTAAAAATCCCTGTAAGGGTTCTGATGGATGAATGGGCGAATGTGGCATTGCCCGATGATTTTGAAAAGATTCTGGCAACTTGTCGAAGCAGGGATATTTCCATCAATATCATCGTGCAGAATATTTCTCAGATCAAAGCCATGTATAAGGATAGCTGGGAAAGCATCATCGGCAACTGCGATCATTTTTTGTATCTGGGTGGGAATGAACAGAGTACCCATAAATACATTTCGGAACTGCTTGGGAAAGCAACCATTGATACAAAAACCAGAGGTATCACCAAAGGACGGAGTGGTTCTTCCAGTGCAAATTATCAGAACACAGGCAGAGAACTTCTGATGCCAGACGAGGTGCGTATGCTGGATAATGACTACGCATTGTTGTTTATCAGAGGGGAAAGAGCTGTATCTGATAAAAAATATGATCTGATGAAACATCCTAATATTAAACTTACGGAAGACGGCGGAGCAGAAAGTTATTATAGACCATTGAAGAATTTGGATAAACAGCCTATTTATGATTTCTCTGCGGAAGATCTGCAGATTGAGTTTGATATGACTGGTATTGAGATTCTGGAATGACAATGGTATAATCAACTTCAGAGGAGGGATAGCCATGACTGAAAAAGAGAAAAACATGAACGAAGAGACATTGGATACTCAGACGGAGTTGAACATTGCAGTGGCAGAATTAAATATCCTGAACCAGACAGATACAGAAGAATTGGAAGAAGCCCTTGAGGAACTAAAAAAGAAATATGGAGTTTGAATGAAACAGCTTATTGAAAAATAGGCTGTTTTTATTTTTTGAAATAGGAGGTAAGTATGAAACGGAAATACTTGTTTTGGAGTAGTTGCATTGTATATTCACTGATGTTCCCAATGGTAGTATTTGCAGAAACAATAGACCCACTGGCAACGATAAATAATCTTTCAACCTTTGTATTTGCAGCAATTAAAGCCATTGGTGTGATTATCCTTGGCTGGGGTGTCGTGCAGATCGGTCTGAGTTTACAGAGTCATGATGCCAGCCAGAGAAGTAATGGTTTTTTGACATTTTTCGGTGGCTTGGTGATTGCTTTTGCAAAAGAGATCCTTGATTTAATTTTATAATTAAAGTCGAAAAAATGTATAGTGAATGAAAGTTTTGCGGTTATAAACCGCAAAACTTATTGATTATTCTGTGCGATTGCGGTAATATACATATAGAGGTGATGCGAAATGATTTATAGACCTTTATATGTAGATAAGATTATGGCATATACAGATACACCTTTTGTAAAAATTCTTACAGGTGTTCGTCGTTGCGGCAAATCTACCATTCTAAAAATGATTATGGAAAAACTGCAGAAGGAAAGGAATATTCCTGAAGATCAGATCGTGAGTTATCGTTTTGATTCCATGGAATATGAAGATATGACTGCGAAAGAAATGTATGCAGAATTGAAAGGACGTTTATATCAGGGTAAAAAAACATACTTTTTTCTGGATGAAATGCAGGAAATTAAAGGTTGGGAAAAGGTAGTAAACTCCTTAGCATCAGATTTTGATGTGGACCTGTATGTAACAGGTTCCAACTCTCGCATGATGTCTTCAGAAATATCGACTTACTTAACGGGAAGATATGTGGCATTCCATATTTATACATTATCTTTTTCAGAGTATCTGACATTCAAAAGTCAGTATACTTCTCTGGAGGATCACAAGTCAGAACTGGCAAATTATATTCGCTTAGGTGGTTTTCCGGCAACACATTTGCAGGCATATAGCCAGGATGAAGTATATACGATTGTAAGGGATATTTACAATTCTACGATTTTTTCTGATATTGTGAAACGCAATCAGATTCGTAAGATTGACCAGTTGGAACGAGTAGTGAAATATACTTTTAATAATGTCGGGAATACATTTTCTGCAAAATCTATTTCTGATTATTTGAAAGCAGAACGCCGTGCGTTAGATAATGAAACGGTGTATAACTATCTGGAAAAACTGGAAAAGGCTTATTTATTGCACCGTTGTTCCCGTTATGATCTGCAGGGTAAAGAAATATTAAAAACACAGGAAAAATTCTATTTGGCAGATACTTCTTTGAGATATAGCGTATTAGGTTATAACCCTGATACTGTTGCAGCCGCATTAGAAAATGTTGTATATCTGGAACTGTGCCGTAGGGGATATAAGGTCCACATTGGTAAGATTGGAGATGCAGAGATAGACTTTGTTGCAGAACGATTGAATGATAAGATTTATGTACAGGTAACACAGCGGATTGCATCCGAAAAAACGGAAAAACGTGAATATGATCGCTTGTTGGAAATTCGGGATAATTATCCAAAGTATGTTTTAAGAACAGACGAATTTGCAAGTGGTAATTATGAAGGGATTAAAACGATGCATGTTGCGGATTTTCTATTAAGTGAAGATTTCTAAAAGATGTAATGAAAAGGCATTTCTTATGAAATGTCTTTTTTATTATGGGGAGGTGGCGGTTTGAATGAAAACTGGATTGTAGAAAGTTTGAAATGGACATTTGAATTATGGAATGAAAAACAGGCAGAAATATGGGAACTGATTAGCCTTACTCCACAGAAGTTCAAGGGTGGCGATATATGGTCATTGGCATTGACAATCAATGATGCATTACAGGCCATTGGATATGGACTGCTAGTTTTGTTTTTTGCCATCAGTATTTGCAAAAGTACTATCAATTTCAGGGATTTTCGCAGACCAGAACAAGGTCTGCGTTTTTTTATACGATTTGTACTGGCAAAAACAGCAGTAACTTATGGTATTGAGTTGATGAATACTGTTTTCAATATCTGTGGCGGTATCGTATCTTCTATTGCATCGAAGATGGGAGATATGACCAGTGCGGTATCTTTACCAGAGGAACTGGAAACAGTGATCAATGAAGTTGGTTTTCTGGCGAGTATTCCCTTGTGGCTTATCACAATCATTGGATGTCTGGTTATTATCGTACTGTCCTTTGTGATGATTTTGACGGTATATTCGAGATTTTTCAAACTCTATATGTATACCTCATTTGCACCCATTCCCTTGTCTTCCTTTGCAGGAGAAACCACGTCTTTTATGGGGAATGCCTTTATCAAAAGTTACACAGGGGTATGCCTGGAAGGGGCTGTAATTGTCCTTGCCTGTATCATATTTTCTGCATTTGTATCCGATGGAAATGTTAGTCTGGCAAGCCCTGACAGTACAGCGGTGGTGCAGGTGCTATCTTATCTGGCTGAAACCATTTTCAATATGCTTGTCTTGGTAGGACTGGTGAAAGGTGCAGACCGTATCGTAAAAGAAATGTTGGCATTGTAGGAGGTGGCGTATGGAAATAAAAATCAATAAGGAAATCTGCGAATACCATGAAACCTTGTTTTTTGGTCTTTCTGCAAGGCAGTTCATTTGTTCTGTTCTTGCAATAGCGATTGCGGTAGGGATTTATTTTCTCACAAAAAATCTGATCGGAAAAGAAACGGCAAGCTGGCTTTGCATGGTAGCGGCAGCTCCTGTTGCAGCAATGGGATTTTTCAAATATAACGGATTGACTGCGGAAAAACTGGCATGGGCATTTTTGAAAACAGAAGTATTCTATGCAGGAAAAAGAGTGTTCAAGGCTGATAATTATTATCTGGACATCATGACAATGGAACCGAAAAAGGAGGTGCTGCTTGGTGTTAAAAACTTTACGAAACAGCGTGGCAAACGAAAGAGAAGCCTTCGTCATTCCAAAAAGCGTACAGGCATCCATTCCCATAGAAAAAATCTTTAGAGATGGTATCTGGAAAGTCGGCAATAACTACAGTATGACATGGAAGATCACGGACATCAATTTTGCTGTGGCTTCTGAGGAAGATAAACGCATGATGCTATTACAGTATTGTGCGTTTTTAAATTCCCTGCCGACAGATGCAACGATAAAAATTACGATTTACAATCGAAAACTGAATCTGAAAGAGTTTAGACATTCATTGATGCTGCCGGGGAAAAAAGATATTTTGGATCAGTACCGTGGAGAATATAACCGCATGCTGCAGGACAAAGCAGAGGCAACTCAAAATATGGTACAGGAAAAATATATCACAGTTTCTATCAGTAAAAAGACCATAGAAGAAGCGAGAGCAGCCTTTGGCAGGATTGGGATAGATCTGGCAACGAATTTATCGAAACTATCTTCTATCGCGTTGGTACAGGATAATCAGGAACGGTTGAAACTACTGTACGATTTTTTCAGACCGGAGGATGAGCCTGATCTGAGTATCAACCTGAAGGAATTGATGCGGCGAGGACATAATTTCAAGGACAGCATTTGCCCGGATAGTATGCAGTTCAAGGCAGATCACTTTGAAATGGATGACAAGGTTGGGCGAGTGTTATTTCTGAAGGATTATGCTTCGTTTATCCGTGATGATATGGTGGCAAAACTGACGGATGTATCCAGAAACATCATGCTTTCTATTGATATTCTTCCAATTCCTACGGATGAGGCTGTGAAAGAGATACAGAATAAAATTTTAGCGGTGGAAACGGATATTACCCGTTGGCAGAGAAAACAGAACGAAAATTACAATTTCAGTGCAACGATCCCCTATGAAATGGAACTGATGCGGACAGAAACGAAAGAATTTCTGGATGACCTGACGGCAAGGGATGAGCGAATGATGTTTGCCCTTTTGACAGTAGTTCATCTGGCAGACGATTTGGAACAGCTGGATGCAGATACGGAAGCCCTGCAGAGCGCAGCAAAGACCAGTTTTTGTAATCTGTCTATTCTGCGGTGGCAGCAGGAAGATGGACTGAATACGGTTCTGCCCTATGGTTTGCGAAGGATACATACTTTGCGAACGCTGAACACTGGCAGTGTGTCTGCGTTGAATCCTTTTTCCGTGCAGGAAATCAGGGACAAAGGCGGCATCTATTATGGTATCAATGCCATCAGCAGAAACCTTATCATTTGCAATAGAAAGAGCCTTTTGAACGGTAACGCCTTTATTCTTGGGGTATCCGGTTCTGGTAAATCTTTTATCGCAAAAGAGGAGATTGCCTTTATTGCTATGGCGACAAATGATGACATTATTATTGTCGATCCGGAAAGAGAAGTGCGACAAGAAGTCGCATAATAAATTGCTGGTTATCAGCTACCCTATCCATTTGGGGTAATCCTACCACAATCTGCGTGAATGGTAACGTTCAGGTGGGAAGCTTGTGGGACAATATGGGAAATCTGACAGCCTAAGTCGGACGTACCGTTAGGATAAGAGTGCTATGACGAACGTAAAGTGAATCATCGTAAGAGTCGTTACAGGGAATAAGTGAAATAAGGCTGATACACTTACACCAAAAGGTGCGGAGGTGGTTGCGGCGGCTTTCTCAACGCCGTAACAAATGGACACAGTCCTCCCGGCTCAAAGATGGCGTCTAAGGTACTCGCAATTATTTATTATGCGGAACTTGGTAAGCCCTATGCGTTCCTCAAATGAGGTATCGACCCTGCAAGGGGAAGAAATGACGCAGAGGGTAAAGGAACGGGATAAAAAGCGAACGGCGCTGCTGTAATGGCGGAGCATAGGGGTTCAAGATTTGCCCTAACCCGAAAGGGTGCAGACTTATCCCACGGTATTTCATGACAAAGAATGGAGGTAAACCTATGAACGATAATAATTCAATGACGGAAACAGTAGTTTCCGAGAGATTATCGGACAGTAAACTGCTTGCCATGCAATGGAAAACCATTGACTGGAAGAAAGCAGAAAAAGAAGTTAATAGGCTGCAAGTCAGGATTGTCAAGGCTACTCAGGAAAAGAAATGGAACACAGTGAAGCGGCTTCAATATTTGTTGACGCACTCATTCCATGCAAAAGCACTCGCCGTAAGACGGGTGACCACGAACAAAGGAAAGAAAACCGCAGGAGTAGACGGAGAAATCTGGTCAACGCCTGCAATGAAGATGAGGGCTGTCCTATCGCTGACAGACAAAGGCTACAAAGCAAAACCGTTAAGACGTGTTTATATCGAAAAGAAAGATAAGAAAAAGAAACGTCCGTTAGGGATTCCGACCATGTATGACAGGGCAATGCAGGCGTTGTACGCTCTTGCATTAGAGCCAGTGGCAGAAACAACCGCCGACACGAAATCATTTGGTTTCAGGAAAGGACGGTGCTGTCAGGACGCTTGCGAATATATATTTACGGCACTGTCACGCAAAGTATCACCTGAATGGATTTTGGAGGGCGACATTAAAGGCTGTTTTGATAATATCAGCCACGAATGGTTAGTAGAAAATATCCCTATGGACAAATCTGTTCTGAAACAATTCCTAAGAGCGGGATTTATCTTCAAGGGAGAACTGTTCCCGACAGAGGACGGTACTCCGCAGGGCGGCGTAATATCGCCGATTCTTGCAAATATGGCATTGGACGGTATGCAGAAAGTATTGTCAGACAGATTCCATACAAACAGACTTGGAAAAGTGGACATTCGGTTTAAGAACGCCCATAAGGTCAATTTGGTACGTTACGCTGATGATTTCATTGTCACAGCGGCAACGGAGGAAATTGCCTTAGAAGCAAAAGAGCTGATAAAGGAGTTCCTGAAAACAAGAGGATTGGAATTATCTGACGAGAAAACAGTAGTCACCCACATCAATGACGGATTTGATATGTTAGGCTGGACGTTCCGAAAATGGAACGGAAAGTTGATAGTGAAACCGTCAAAGAAATCCATACAGGCAATCGTGCGGAATTTATCTGACACGATACTGAAACGTGGAAAAGCATGGAATCAGGACGTATTGATTATGAAGCTAAACCAACAAATCCGAGGATGGACGAATTACCACCAGTCTGTATGTGCGAACGAAGCATTTGCACATCTGGATTATATTCTCTATGAATTATTGTGGAGATGGGCGAAAAGACGACATCCCAAGAAAGGACAATGGTGGATTTCTACGAAGTATTGGCACCGCAGGGGAACCCAGAACTGGGTATTCTCTACGGACACAAAAGAACTGATACGGGTAGACCATACGCCGATTGTCCGACACACAAAAGTAAGGGAAACAGCTAACCCATTCCTTGATACGGAATATTTCAAACAACGTAAGTTTAATCAGGGAATGAAGAAACTTTCAGGAAGGTTTAAGTTAATCTGGAAGAATCAGGACGGCTGTTGCTATCACTGTGGTATGCCGCTGGATATTTCGGAGAAAAGGGAGATTTTCTTCAAAGTACCGAAGTCCTGCGGCGGTAAAGAGGAAGTGGCAAATATGGCGTATGTTCATGCCGATTGCCAAAGAATCTATCTTGAGAGCCGCTCGAAAGAGTGATGAAATGCTTGAGCCGTATGAGTGGAAACGCTCACGTACGGTTCTTAGGCGAGAAAGGGCGAGTAATCGCCCCGACTTAGCCGACTATGAAGAACTGGTACGTTCTTTGGGCGGCGAAGTGATCCGCTTTTCTCCTGATACCAAGAATTATATCAATCCTTTGGATATGAGCAGGGACTATGGAGAAGGGGATAACCCCTTATCACTGAAATCCAGCTTTGTCATGTCCCTTTATGAAAATCTGAATAATGGCAGAGTCGATAGTGGTGCAAACTCTCTGGTGGATCGCTGTATGAAAAATATCTATCAGGAATATCTGAAGGACTATGATGGAGAGCCTCCAACACTGAAAAAATTGCGGCAGGAATTGCTCAGACAGGAGGAACCTTTAGCGAAACAGATTGCATTAACCTTGGAACTTTTTACAGAGGGTAGCTCTAATGTTTTTTCTCATCAGACCAATGTGAACCAGAATAGCCGTATTGTTTGTTATGACATTTTGGATTTGGGAAAATCTTTGAAAACCATCGGGATGCTGATTATGCTGGATTCCATCCTGAACCGTGTTATGGAGAACCGTAAGAATGGCAAAAGAACATGGGTATATATTGATGAAATTTATCTTTTCTTTGCCAATGAGTACAGTTCTACCTTCCTTTCAGAAAGCTGGAAAAGATTCCGAAAATATGGGGCCTTGGCAACAGGCATCACACAGAATGTTTCTGATTGCTTACGGTCTGATATGGCAAAAACCATGTTTTCTAACAGTGAGTTTTTGATTTTGCTGAATCAGTCTGCCAATGACAGAAAGGAACTGGCAAGGCTGTTCCATATTTCAGATACGCAGATGAATTACATCACAGACACACAGTCAGGACGAGGACTTTTGAAGGTCAAAAGTTCTCTGGTACCGTTTATCAATGAATTTCCAAAGGATACGGAATTGTATCGTTTGATGACAACAAAACCGGAAGATCGGTAAGAGCAGGCGGGCAGAGTTTTTTCTGTCCGTCTTTTTTTTGATTGGAGGGATTTTATGCAGGAGAAAGACCTGAAGGTAAAACAGAAACAAAGTACTATAAAAACCAAAGATGGAAAAAACAATGGGAAGAAACAGAAAGCATCGCCGTTGAAAGAAAAAATGAAGGCAGACTATATCAGAACAAAAACAAGACAGCCAACAGAAAAGGAAACCAGTGAAGCATCCAAGCAGGCAGAAGAAACAATTGAAGATGCAGCGATGGAAACAGGTATTTATGTGGTGGGACGGATTGTTTCAGGAAAGAAAAGCAAAAAAGAAAAGCAGTATATATTTGATGAAGATTTACAGAGTAAAGCGGAAGCGGGCGAATTTGTCTGGAATCCAGAGGGAAATAAAAAGGCGGTTAAAAAGAAATATGCGGTTGAAAAGGGCAGGAGAATCAAAGAAAAACAACCTGCAAGAAAAGAAGCAGAATTCCCTAAGACTGTTATTTTTCAAGAACAGCAAATTTATAATAGGCGGTCTGATGAAAGAAAGAAATATCAGAATTTAAAGATGACCAAAGAAAAAATACCACAGAAGTTGCAGAAAACATTACAAAAACGAAGCCAGTATCAAAGAGAAGGAAAATGGCATGCTGTGAAATCTTTGAGAGAAACGCTATTTTTTCAGAAAACACCCAAAACAGCAAAGCAGATTAACAATGGTAGTCGATTTACAAAAGCGATTGCAAATACTGTAACAGCTTTTGTAAAAGGCATCCTTGCGGCATTGGGCGGTTTGAGTGGGTTGATCGTTGTTTTTGTAATCATTGGTACAGTTCTGGCTTTGGTGTCAACGGCCTTTGGTGTATTCTTTTCGGTTTATGATGATACGGCAGGAGCGAAAAGAATTGCAGAAATCGTAGCAGAAACAAATAGCGAGTTTTATGCAAAGGTCAGCGAAATTGAAAAGGAAGTGCCCCATGACAAAGTAGAATACCATGTAGTACCAGACGGAGGAGATCAGCTTTTTATCACAAACTGGACAGAAGTTGTAGCGGTGTTTGCTGCTAAAACGGCTGGAGCGGGTGAAGATGCTTTGGATGTTGTTACGATGGACGATACAAGAGCGGAACTGCTGAAAGAAGTATTTTGGGATATGAATGAACTGTCCTATAAAACGGCAAAGGAGAAGCATGGCGAGGGGGAGAACACAGAAACGGAAACGATTTTGCATATCACGCTGACAAGCAGGGGATATGAAGAAATGGTAGACTACTATGATTTTATCTTATATCAGAAACAGGCATTGTATGAATTGATGCAGCCGGAATATGGCCAGATGCTTTCTGAATTGGTCGGTACTTTAGGTGTATCAGGTGGAGCTATTGAGTTGACGCAAGAGCGGATACAGGAAATGCTTGATAATTTGCCAGAAGATCTATCTCCAGAAAGAAAGGCTGTTATGGAAGCGGCATATTCCCTTGTAGGTAAGGTCAATTATTTCTGGGGTGGGAAATCAGAGGTGATTGGATGGGATAGTAGATGGGGAACACCAACAAAAGTAACAGCGGCAGGCAGCAGTACAACCGGAATGACATTGCCGTTTGGATTGGATTGTTCTGGTTTTGTAACATGGGCGTTTATCAATGCAACGAGTGATCCTTCCTATGCAAATGTGATTGGTCATGGTGCAAGAAACCAGTATGGAAAATGTGAAAGAATTAGTTGGGATGAAGCATTGCCAGGGGATTTAGTTTTTTATCCTGATTTAGGGCATGTGGGGATAGTTGCTGGAAATGATGATAATGGAAACCTTTTGATAGTACACTGTGCTTCTTCGCAGAATTCAGTTGTTGTAACGGGAATTCAAGGATTTACTATAGTTGCGAGACCTATTTTTTAATAGAAAATAAGAGTTGATGTCTACTGAGATTGAATGATAGAAAAAATATGTATAATATTATAGATTTTTATGTATTCAGAGAGTTTACAAAGACTGCTAAACTAAAGCCGTTCGAATATAGAAACTAGATAGGGTATTGTGGTTAATAAAAACAGCCAACATTGGAATAATGTTGGCTGTAAGATATATGGCAAAAAGTAATTTAGGGTATGAGTTATTTATTTTTGATTTTATGAAATAAATAACCTATGCTAATGACAATAACTAGTATGATTATGCAAATAGTTATATCTGTGTTTGTCATGTGATACATCTTTTAATCCCCCCCCCCCCAAGAAGTAGTAACGACACCAGTGTCGCTAACAGTTGTTTTAACCCATGGATTAAAAGTAGCAATAGGTCCTACAATTCCAGTATCAAAAACTTGCAACAAGCAACTTCCGTGTACTTCTGCTGGATAAGTTATTGTAGAGGTTGCACGATTAATTATGAGGACTTTATCTGAAATTGAAGCAACTGCAGAACTGGTAATAAAATTACGTGCGCTTGAAATTTTCCAATGAGAACCAGATTTATTCAGGTCAAATTTGTAACTAAGGTTATAATTGGAAATTTATAAAAATAAAGAAGTGTATAATTTGTACATTAAAGAAACTAGTTATTGATGATTTTTTGAGCGATAATGAAAAGGTAACAGCCAGCATCAATCAGATGCTGGCTGTTCTATAATAATTTTTTACTATGATCAGGATTTGGCTCCCCAATATCCGATTAGTTGACAAATGACAATGAAACCAGCCCAAATAGGGAACCAAACTTCTGCAATTCCGTTTTTTACACTCATGAAAGGGAACAAGAAATGGATGCATATTTTACAAATGCATAAATGGAGGGTAGTTCCTATAATGCATAGACGGGATTGTTTTTTTAAACCACAAATATATCCTAATCCAATATATACTGGGAACATAATTAGAATAAGAACTATTGGTGGTAAATAAGGCGGATACTGTTTAGCAATATAATCAAAGTAATAGGTAATTAAGTAATCTCCAATTATATACGGGATTAAATAAAGAACGATAATATATTGAAATTTTTTTGTTTTTTGCATTTTACCAATCCCAATCTACACTATGAACAATTGTAAAATTATTATGTGCACGGAAGGTAATAAAGTCGGTGGGAAGGATGAAACTAGGAATTACCCAAGTGGATCCGCTTGTAGTAGACTCTTGGATTTTGAAATCAAAATTAGCACCGTAATGATAACATTTCCATACTAAGGAAGAGCAATAGTCTTTGGTCAGAGAGGTGATTGTACTAGCGATAGAATATGTGTTATCTGCACCTTCACCGCTGATATAAAAGCTGTCTCCGTAGTCAGCAGCATTATTAGGAATTGTAGTTCCAATACCATATCTTACAACGATTGTTTCTGGAAAACGGTTAAACCAAGTCTGTAAAGTCATTGTAGTAGGGTTGTCCCCAGGATTGTCTGGATGAATATCCAATACTTTAGTTCCAACGATAATCCCGGCATGTCCAGTAGCACCATTAAGAGAAGTGCTTTTGGTAATCAAGATATCTCCGTCTAAATAGCGAAAACCACCATAAGAAACGTTGAAGGGGGTTGCTGTATTGTCGTTATAAGCTTCAATTTCTGCCAGGATTTCGTCTTTGTGTTCGGAGATATATTTCCAACCTTCTTGTTCTCGTTCTTTAAGATCTTCAGTGAAAATAGTATCTAAATTTTCGTTGGTTGTTTGGATTGATGCTGCGAATGCACTTGTCGTAGATAAGATAAGCATAGCCAGTACCATGGAAAAGCCAATAAATCTTTTGAATAATTTTTTCATAGTTTTTCTCCTCCTATCTTTTGCAAATTAACATTTTTTATACATATTTGAAAAGCAAAAGCACCTCCTTTTGGAGATATTTAATTCCTTTATTTATATATGTATTTGGAATAAGGAAAAGTGACATGAATATATATTTTTTGTTAAAATAATATTTCTTTGTTATATTTTGTCACTTTTTTGATTTTTAGATACATATATGGTAAGCAATTATGAAGGTTACTTCTGCAGGCAGCAGTACAACAGAAATAACCTTGCCCTTTGGCTTGGACTGTTCTGGCTTTGTTACTTGGACTTTTGTCAATGCAACAGGAGATACATCTTATGCGAATGTGATTGGTCATGGTGCAAGGAACCAATATACAAAATGCTAGAATATTAGTTGGGATGAAGCACAGCTAGGGGACTTGGTATTCTATCCGGATTTAGGACATGTTGGTATTGTTTCGGGGAAAGATGAGAACGGAAATCTTTTGATTATTCATTGATCGTATTCACAGAATACTGTTGTTGTAACTGGTTTGCAAGGGTTTACGAAGATTAGAAGACCTAAATTGCTTCTGTAAAATGTATATAAATATTTAAATTTGGAGGGTTTAGCGTAAGTAAAAATTATTGCCCTATAAATTGTTAAGAAAGACATGTCACCTATAAGAAGTTTCAATACATATACTTTATGAAGAGAATAAGAAAGGAGGAGGGAGTGATTTATTTCGCCTGAAATTAAAGGACAAGAAATTGTTGTTCTTTTAGTGAAATAAGTTGATAGAAGAACAATGACCTTTAGTCATACTATTCTAGATTTTAAAAGAAAGGATTGATTTTATGCAGAAAATGAAAAAAATTTTGTCTATGGTACTAGTGATGGGTATTTTGGTTAGTATGAGTACAATCGCATTTGCACAAGATACAGTTGATATAATGAATGAAGACGCTAATAATGTTGCATTATTGCATGCTGAGTTAGAAGAAGATTTAAGGGAATTGCAGCCTTATTTAGAAACGGACAATCTGAAGTTAGATATCAATGATACTGTGGTAAAACGTTATGTTACTTCCAATGGAAATGAATATACAGTAGAGGTAGAAACTTATGCTTCTGATGAGTTTGGGAATCCTTTACCGACTGCTAGAATTGCTGAAAAAAAGACAGTTTCTGTAGGAAAGACATATACAACAACATATACGTTTAATTTTTCTGCTCCCCTGAATGGCAAAATTGTTACAAAGACAACGTACACAATCAATAAGATTACTAACGGTTGGGTAGTAGATATGACTGGAAAGAGCGCAACTATTTCTGTAACGCCACCTCAATTGTATTCAGTTGATTCTAAAGAGTTTGAATTTACAATGGATTCTGGATTTGATATTAAGGCAGAGGGTTATGTTACATTGAAACCTTCTGGTGCTAATTTGTATTTGAATTATTATCCTGTAACATGGGTTTATGGTGCGGGAACGGATACAAATCAGATTTGGGTTAACACTTATATGGACTAAAAGATATATTGATTTAATAAAATATGGATATAGTAGTATTGTCGTTTTTTCCAACGTTGATAATTGTAATTCAATTAATTATATATATGGGTGTAATTGCTATTGTATTTATTTTGATTAAAAAAAAGAAATAAGAATATTGTGACTATTAAGATGAAAGGATTCCTTTAATTTTAGGAGCAAATTTTGTGACGTGCACATTTCGGATAAACGGAGCCTCTTACACCGCTGATGCGGGAAAGGGGCTCCGTTTATCCGAAATGTGCACCCGATGCTAACATTATATAACAATGCTATAAAAAAGAAGTATTTTACATTATAATATCTTCAATCAATAAAATGGAGTGTAGTGGTCAAGCCTTTTTGTAACACTACCGCCTAATTATTCCAATGCAAACC
>CALCGT010000064.1 GCA_937901125.1 uncultured Clostridia bacterium
TATAAGCCCTTATAGGGCTGGAGCAAACCACGTCTTTTAGGCGTGGTTATGATTTCCATAAAAATGGTTTTGCTTCATAAAAAGAATGAATGCCGTTAAGGTTGGGTATCAATAAAAAAGAATAATCGGTAAAATACATATAATTGCTAGCCTTGGGATGGATTTTATGATATCATAAAAAATAGAAGAGATTACAGAAAGGGTGAGTGAAATGAAGAAAAAATGGATCACAATAGGAACTGCATTGGTAATGGCAACTGTAATGGCAGTGCCTGCAATGGCCGCCGGTGGTTTCGCGGAGGAAAAAGCAAAGCTGCGCCCTGATTTTACCATCATCATCGATGGGAAAGAGATGAATTTTAAACGATCAGATGGTTCTGCAGCATATGCACTGGTTTATGAGGATTCTACATATTTGCCTTTGAGAGCCATTGGAGAAGCTCTGGGCAGAAATGTGAACTGGGATGAAAAAACAAAGACCATCACGCTGGAGGGTGAAAGAACAACAAAAGATTCTTCCAATAGGTATATCAAGGGAGAAACAAAGAATGTTTGGGTGCAGGTGAGAGACGACTTTACCATTGTGATTGATGGAAAGGAACAAACATTCAAGACATCTGCAGGCAAAAGGATTTGCCCTCTGCTGTATGATGGTTCCACCTATCTGCCTCTGAGAGCGATTGGTCAGATTATGGGCAGAGATGTGGACTGGGATAATGATACGAAGATGGTGACGTTGACCAGTGATGGATATACTGTGACTGATGCAGACAGCTTCGGTGAAAAAGATACTGTGACGGATGCGGATTCCTTTAAGGGAAATGATAACACAACAAGAAATGATATCGGTATGTCTGGTGCAAAGAAAATTGCCCTGCAGGATGCCAAGCTGAGAGAGAAGGACGTTACATTTGTAACAACAAAATCCAATCATGATGACGGTAGAAAGATTTATGAAGTGGAATTTTACTGCGATGGCGTAAAATATGATTACGAAATCGACGCAAGAACAGGCAAGATTGTAGATTTTGATAAAGAGATCGAAGGTAAAAAGCATACAGATAAGAAAGAATCAAAGAAAGCATCCACAGATGAAATCACTGCGGAGAAGGCCAAGGACATTGCGCTGAAGGATGCGGGTTTGGCAGAAGGTCAGGTTTCCAAGTTGAAAGTGAAAAAAGACCATGAAGATGGTGTTGTAAAATATGAAGTCGAATTTGAAAAAGGCAACGCAGAATACGAATATGAGATCAATGCGGAAACAGGCAAGATCCTGAAGGCGGAAATAGACATCGACGATTGAGAAATAAAATAACAAATAGTAAAATATATCTACTGTTTATAAGCCCCTCCTATGAGGGGCTTTTTTGATCATTGACATACCTTGATATTCTAGGTATAATGAGAATACATAGAAATTCTAGGTATGGGGAGGGAGTGAGCAGATGGCATCGGCATTGTGGGGCAAATTTGCCAGTGAAGTTTTGAAGGAAGTTAAATTCAAATATGACCATAACGCCATCCGACAGGAACTGGTGGAGCACATGGAGGAGTTGTTTGAAGACCTACAGGCAGAAGGCATGGATGCCCATGTGGCAGAGATTATGGCGGTGGAATATATGGGGGATGCTGCGGTGATTGGGAAAGCCTTCAATGAGGAGCATAGCCCGCTGCTGGGGTGGATCTGGCGAGTGAGCCGCTGGGCGGTTGTAGTAGTGTTTGTGGTGTGCATGGTCTGGTATGGCGGCGGTACGATCAAAGCGATTGCAGGCGGCGTTTTTGCAGAATATAAAGGGCGGGTAGTCAGTCCATTGGTTTATACTATGGAAGTGGATCAGACAGTGGAATGGTATGATGCAAAGCTGCATTTTGATGAGATTCTGTATTATGAAGATGAAGTGCTGGAGATTCGATTTAGTTATTTGAACTGGAATGAGAAGTGGAATCCCAGCGGAGGAAACGATATCACAAGATTTCAGTTGAACTTTGCATATGAAGATGCAGAGGAAAAAGTAATCATGAAGGATTCTTATGAAGAAGTGGAAAATAAACTAGGATCTGGGGTTTATTATAAGAATCAGATCTTCATAAAGAACTTTCCTAAAGATGTAAAAAAATTGTATATTGGCTATGATAAATCTGGCTGTGATTACATTACAATCAATCTTTCGGAAGGGGGAGAAAGATGAAGAAAATGATAAATGCAAAGCGAAGAAAAGTAGAAATCATTTTTTGCGTTTTGGCGATTTTTTTTATGGTATTCCTGACAATGAAAGCAAATGGGTTGTATATCAATCCGGAAAAGGCTGCTTTTGAAGCCCAGAGGCTGGAAGGATACGATCCTTTTGAAAAGATACTTCTGCAGAAGGATTCGGAGCTGGGAGACAGACGTAGATATTATGTGGGTTTGGGGAAACAGCCAGAAAAAAGGGCGTTCGCCTCTATGATAGATGAACAGGAAGCACTAATTGGAAAAGAAGTCAAAAGGCTTCCGGTATATTATGATAAAGAGGGATATCTGATTATTTTGGAACTGGCAAAGGGCTTGCTTTGGCGCGTAGAAGATGTTCGCACAGAGTATTTTCATATTGTACCCATTCATGCTTATTATCAGGAGGATATGCAAATGATGTTGGGACTTTGCTTACATCCGGAGGTTACAGAAGTGACGATGAAATGGGGACATTGGACGGAGGACGCAGAGGGAAATTGGGACACCTATGATATGGGAAAGGCAACATATCCGATTGGGGAAGATGGCTTCTTTTATCAAGAAGTAGATACGAGGAAACGGCTGAAATATGAAGATGGCAGCGTTAAGAGCATACAGACAACGTATTTAGAAGGTCGAGATAAGGACGGAAATGTTCTGTACAGAGATGGCATTGATGACGAGGGGAATCGTTGGATTGGCGATTATGATTATGGAATGAAAAAAGCGGATTGAGGAGGAAAGACTATGGATAAAAATTTGATTGGCGGCAGCACGATTTTGATGCTCTTGGCTTTGCTGGAGGAAAAGGACTGTTATGGGTATGAGATCATCAAGGAATTGAAGGAGCGCAGCCAGAACGTATTCCAATTCAAGGAGGGGACGCTGTATCCTGTCCTGCACAGGATGGAAAACCAGGGGTACGTGAAGTCCTACCGTGCCAAGGCGGAAAACGGCAAGGAACGGAAATACTACCGCATCACAGCGGCGGGAAAGACGCAGTTGGTGGCGGAAAAGAAACAGTGGGAGGTTTTCAGCGGCTCGGTGAATCGGGTTATTGGGGCAAGGGGCTTCGCCTGAGAGGGGTGACGGGATGGAAGTGAAAAAATGGGAGGATTACATCAATGAGGTGCTTTCCTTTGTGAAATTCAAATATGACCACAAGGACATCCGCAGAGAACTGGCGGAGCACATGGCTGACCTGAAGGAAGATCTGATGGCGGAAGGCATGGACGAGACTGCGGCGGAATATATGGCGGTGGCATATATGGGGGATGCGGTGGAGATCGGAAGGGCATTGGACAAGGAGCATGGAGCGGTGCTGGGGTGGCTTTGGCGGATGACAAGGGCATTGGCGATTCTTTTGATTTTGGTGAATGTTATGCCCCTGTTTCATCTGGTTGGAGGAATGGCGGGAGGTCTGTTCCAAAAATATGAGCCGCAATCGGAAAGTGCTGAGGTCTGGCGCATGGAGTTGGACAGGGAATATCAGGTATATGATGATACATTGATTTTAGAGGATATCTATTATTATGAGGACGGTACGCTGACGGTAGTTTATCGAACGAAATACAAGCCTTTTGGAAAAAGTATCCATTGGAGCTCCATGATTTCCTTAGGGCTTTTTACAGAGGGCGGAGAAAAGCTTCCGAAGGGAGGCGGTGGCTTCAAGAATGGAGGATATAACGGCATTGGCTGGCAAAACCAGCGGGATGTACCACGGGAGGCAAAGCGGTTGGAAATTTATTATTCCGGTTTGACGGTGACAGTGGATTTGGAAACAGGGGAGGTGACAGATGATGCGGGAACGTAAATGGCAGACAGTAGTGTTTATTCTATTGATTGGTCTGCTTTCTTTTACCTATGTCCGTCTGAACAAGTTGTTTTTCAGCCCGGAGGAAGTATTTTATGCCTGTGAGCGGGGACTACGGAGCGGCCCTTCAGAAAAGATCATTCAGGAATTTGCACAAGAGGATGGCGGTTTGCTTTTGGTTGGCAGGCAAAAGGAAGATTTTTTTGTTGTATCTGTGGAAAAGCATCTTGGGATTTTCTGGAGGATGAGAAGAGGCGGCATGAATGGCTTGTTTCCCGTTGAGAAGGAGTTTGACGGATATCTGATGCAGGATGGAAAATACATAGGATTATGTTCCAATCCAGATATTACAGAAATTTTATGTATTGCAGGAAATGATTCGGAACGAAATTGGCAGGAATATAGCTGCCAGGTAGGCGAGGATGGATTCTTTTTCTGCGAAACAGGATTGGATGGAGCGGAAAACTTTGATGTTTATGAAGAAGGCAGAAATGCCGACGGAGAGGTGCTTTATGCCATGGGTGATGAGGGCTTGGCGCAGTCTTTGAGAAGCGGCAACTTTACGCCGGAAGCGAAAGAGGTAACGAAGCCTTTTATCACTGCCCCAACCACAGAATAGTTCTTGTTTTCCCTGCTCTTTTTTCGGGCGGGGAAACTTTTTGGAAAAATTGAAAAAAGTTGTTGACAAAGTTTGTTTCGTTTGGTATATTGATTGAGCGGCTGAAAACAACGCAAGATTTCAAGATTTGCCCGAGTGGCGGAATTGGCAGACGCACAGGACTTAAAATCCTGCGGGGTAAAACCCGTACCGGTTCGATCCCGGTCTCGGGCAGCTTCATAAAAAAATATCTTTTATGCCCAGATAGCTCAGTTGGTAGAGCAGTGGACTGAAAATCCACGTGTCAC
>CALCGT010000065.1 GCA_937901125.1 uncultured Clostridia bacterium
AATAGTTCATTTTCCATTTTCAATCGCTTGTTTTCATATTTGTACTCCTGAAGAGGTTTTGCCGGTTTTCTTCCGCTTTGTTTTGGAATTGATTTCTGTTTTTTTCGTTTTGCTCAATATAGAATATTCCGAACAACTTTTTCATTTTGAAATCCGAGTTCTTCGGCAATCTGCTGGCGTATTTTTCCTTCATCTGCCATCGCAGTTACAAGTGGCAAAGATTCTTTAACTTTTTCGTATTTTCTTGGCATAGAAAGACCTCCTATCATAGTTTTAATTCTACAACAAGAGGTCTTTTTTTACTATTGTCCGATTTTACTGGTTCGGTTCAATTTTTCGTATGGCTATTTTTTATTTGATCAAATCACAATATAATTTTCGTTTTCATCCACGTCTACTGTCAGTGTTACACCGGGTTCTACCTGATCGGCAATGATCTTTCTTGCCAACAGCGTTTCCACGTTCCGCTGCACCAGACGTTTCAAAGGTCTTGCACCAAAGGCAGGATCATAGCCTGTTTCAATGATATGGTTCTTTGCCCGTTCTGTCAGTTCACATTTCAGCTGTTTATCTGCCAGTCGGCCATTCAAATCTTTCATGATTAGGTCGATGATATGGGTGATGTTATCCTTCGTCAGGGGTTTGTAGAATACGATCTCATCCAATCTGTTCAGGAATTCGGGACGGAAAGACTGTTTCAACAGATCATCCACCGCCGCTCTTGCATCAGAAGTAATCTCGCCGTTTGCATCGATGCCATCCAACAAATAAGAAGAACCTAAGTTTGAAGTCAGGATGATAACGGTATTTTTGAAATCCACGGTTCTGCCCTGAGAATCAGTGATACGACCATCATCCAATACCTGCAGCAGGATATTAAATACATCGGGATGTGCCTTTTCCACTTCATCGAACAAGATAACGGAATAAGGTTTGCGGCGTACCGCTTCCGTCAGCTGACCACCCTCTTCATAGCCTACATATCCAGGAGGCGCACCGATCAGCCGGGATACGCTGAATTTTTCCATGTATTCGGTCATATCGATACGAACCATGTTCTTTTCATCATCAAACAGACATTCTGCCAAGGTTTTTGCCAGTTCTGTTTTCCCGACACCAGTAGGGCCTAGGAACAGGAAGGAGCCAATGGGTCTGTTAGGACTTTGGATACCTGCACGGCTTCTCAAAATGGCTTCGGAAACCTTTGTAACAGCTTCCTCCTGCCCTACTACTCTCTCGTGGAGGATATCTTCCATATGGAGTAGTTTATTTCGTTCGCCTTCCATCAGTTTTGCTACAGGGATACCCGTCCAGCGCTCGATGATACGGGCGATCTCTTCTTCTGTGACCTTATCTCTCAGCAGCGTATTCCGTTCGCTGTTTTCTGCAATATTCTCTTTTTCTTCCAGTTCTTTCTGAAGCTGAGGCAGTTTGCCATATTTCAGTTCCGCCGCTTTGTTCAGATCATATTTGCGTTCTGCAGCTTCGATCTCTGCATTGACATCTTCGATTTCTTCACGCAGTTTCTGTACAACGCCGATAGCATCCTTTTCGTTCTGCCATTTTGCCTGCAGTGCTGCGAAATTATCCCGCATTTCTGCCAGTTCCTTCTGGATCTCCTGCAGATGTTCCTGAGAAAGCTTGTCGTCCTCTTTTTTGAGAGCAGCTTCCTCAATCTCATGCTGAATGATCTTTCTCTGAATAATATCCAATTCGATGGGCATGGAATCCATTTCCGTCCGGATCATGGCACAAGCTTCATCTACCAGGTCAATAGCCTTATCAGGCAGGAATCTGTCAGAAATATAGCGGTTGGACAGAGTCGCCGCCGCAATAATAGCCTGATCCTGAATTTTTACACCATGGTATACTTCGTAGCGTTCCTTCAGACCACGGAGGATAGCAATCGTATCTTCCACAGTAGGTTCGTTGATCATGACAGGCTGGAAACGACGTTCCAGAGCGGGGTCTTTTTCAATATACTGCTTGTATTCATTCAGGGTCGTTGCACCGATACAGTGCAGTTCGCCCCTTGCCAGCATGGGCTTCAGCAGGTTGCCTGCATCCATGGCACCGTCGCTTTTGCCTGCGCCAACGATCGTATGCAGTTCATCAATAAACAGGATGATCTTGCCTTCACTCTTTTTGACTTCATTCAAGACTGCTTTCAGTCGTTCTTCAAATTCCCCACGGAATTTTGCACCGGCGATTAGGGCACCCATATCCAAGGAGAAGATGGTCTTATCCTTCAGGCTATTGGGTACGTCCTCTTTCACGATACGCTGTGCCAAACCTTCGGCGATAGCTGTTTTGCCGACACCGGGTTCGCCGATCAGCACAGGGTTATTCTTCGTTTTTCTGGACAGGATACGAATGACGTTACGAATTTCATCATCACGACCGATGACGGGGTCCAGCTTTTTACTTCTTGCCTTTTCCACCAAATCTGTGCCGTATTTTTTCAGGGCATCATAGGTCGCTTCGGGAAAATCACTGGTGACACGGGTATTGCCCCGAACGGTCGCCAGCATCTTCATAAATTCTTCCTTTGTTACATTATACTGACGGAAGATTTCCTTCAAAACGGCATTAGGCGCATTCACCATCGCCATGAAGATATGTTCCACAGAAACATATTCATCCGTCATATTTTCTGCCAGTTTTTCCGCTGCGGTCAAGGTCTTTTCCAGATCCACCGCCACACGGGTCTGCCCACCGCTGACTCTTGGCAGGCGTTTCACTTCATTTTCTACTGCCTGGGTGAGACCGTTCACATTCACTTCCATTTTCTGCAGCAGCTGAGGAATCAGTCCATCCTCCTGCATCAGCAGAGCCTGCAGCAGATGCTGCTGGTCCAGCTGGGGATTGCCATATTCAATGGCACTGGACTGGGCGTTTTGAATGGCCTCCAAAGATTTTTGGGTAAATTTCTGTAAGTTCATAACCATTCCACCTTTCAAACTTTTCAAATCTATGATAACCATTAGGTCCTTCTCATAACCACAGGACTTATTATACATTGTTAGCACTCATTTGTAAAGAGTGCTAACAAAACTTTTTGTAAATATTTTGTGAATAAAAAATCCCCCTCTTATTCCGTAAACAAATAAGATGGGGGTTTTAATGTATAGTTTTCTCCGTTATCATAAGTACTGCGCCAGCTCCGCAAAACGGGCACTGTTGTTTTCCGCTTCTTCCTCTTTCTTGCTGCCGTCAGCATATTCCACAAGAAATTTCGTTTTTTCCAGGCCGCCTTCCAGCAGCTTCACGTTGACGATGGTGACACTCAGCTCCGCCTGCATGGTGAAGCTCTGCATTCGTTCAGATTTTCGGATGCGTTCCGCATTGCGTTTTTCCTGTAGTTTTTTGAAAAAAGACATGGCAACACTTCCTCCTTATTGATAAGATTTCCCTGTTTCAATGCCGATGGTAAAGGTACTTTCGTTCCATGTCACACCCATATCCAACAGCTTCGCCAGATCCCGCAGCTTATAATAGGTGTAATCGTTGATGGTATAGGCACTGACATTTTTTCTAGCACCATCGCAGTACAATTTTGCTGTAGATGTAGTCGCATAGGTATCGCCATATCTGCCTGCAGAAAAGCTGCCTACGGAAGTATAGGGTGTATGGCGGATCAACTGGATCGCCAGATTTTCCTCATCCCAGAAGGTCTGGAACTGTTTTGATGTGCCATTGACTGCACCGGCGATATCTCTCAGCTTGAAATAGGTATAATCATCAATAGTATAGACCTGAAAATCCATAGCCTTACCATCTACCGTTACCTTTGCACGGCCTGCGTAGGCCCATTTTTTCTGAACGGTCACAGGTTTTTCCGGTTCAGGGTCAGGAATCACAACTTCCGGCTCCTCTTTATAGTATTCTTTCAGGGCATCATAGCAGCCCTGTCTATTATTCAGCAGATCCCGCAGGCTGAAGAAGATGCTGCCGTCTACATTATATTTTTCATTGACCTGCAATTCCGCAGTGATTTCCTTTGCTACGGTATCCTTATAGACCCCCTGACCGATATAGAGCTTCACCCCTGTGCCTTTTACCACATCACTCCACCAGTTTACCAGAGTTTCGTAATCGGCATAGGCATTACCCTGCTCCCAATAAATCTGAGGCACGATATAATCCACCCAGCCTTTTTCTACCCATTTTTTCGCATCGCCATAAACGGTGTAGTAGCCTTCAGAGCCTCTTGTGGCAGAGCCTTCTGCATCAGATGTGCTGTTTTTCCAAATACCCATGGGGCTGATGCCAAATTCTACTGAAGCATCGATATTTTTGATGGTCTTGTAAACCTTTTTTATCAAATCATCTACATTTTCACGGCGTTCATCAGCTACTTCGCCGTCCCTATCCTCCCCTTCGGGCAGAGGATAATTGGAAGGATAGAAATAATCATCAAAATGGATGGCATCCACATCATAGTTTTCCACGATCTCCGCCACGGTATCGCAGATATATTCCTTCACTTCCGCCTTTTCGGGGTTATAATACATGGCACCATTATAGGTCAGAATCCAATCGGGATGTTTTCTTGCCATATTATCGGGAGAAAGGGCAGAAACATCCGTACCGGAAGTGGTGATGCGGTAAGGGTTCATCCATGCATGAAACTCCATGCCCCTTTTATGGGTCTCCTGAATCATAAATGCCATGGGGTCATAGCCGGGGTCCATGCCCTGCACCCCTGTCAAACTTTCACTCCAAGGGTTCAAGTTGGATTCATAAAAGGCATCCCCTTTGGGGCGCACCTGCACAACCACTGTATTCAAGCCCATTTTCTGGACTTTCTCCAGTTTCTGGATAAATTCGTTTTTCTGTGCATCTTCGTTATTCAAGGCTGTAGGATAATCAGCACGATAGACCGTGGAGATCCAAACTGCCCGCATATCCTTTGCATCGGCGGCATAGACCTCCTGGGCGCCAATCCCCACCATCCCTAAAACACCGCAAAGAATACCTGTACAGATTTTTTTCAAATATCTATTCATATCATTTCACCTGATTTCCTTCATTTTCAAAATAATCACATTACCATCAGTGTACCATAAAATAAATCAGAAAAATATTACAAAAACCTTAAACTTCTTCCTGAAAAAGAGATTGCATAAATTTTCTATTTGCATTAAGATAGATACAAATTATCCTTTGATACAAAATACGAAAGATACGAGGTGGTTTTCCATGAAATACGGACTGATCGGCGAAAAATTAGGACACAGCTTTTCTAAAATCATCCATGAACAGCTGGCAGACTATACATACGATTTGATTCCTTTGACAAGAAAAGAACTGGACACATTTCTGACAGAAAAACATTTCTCCGCCTTGAATGTGACCATTCCCTATAAAGAAACTGTCATTCCCTATTTAGATGAAGTTGACACCCACGCACGGAAAATCGGTGCAGTGAATACGGTCGTAAATCGGAACGGCAAGCTTTGCGGTTACAATACAGATTTCTATGGATTCCGTTATATGCTGCAGAATAATGGCATAGATGTAGCCGGCAAAAAAGCTCTGGTACTGGGCAAAGGGGGCGCATCCAAAGCTATCATCGCCGTTTTGGAAGAATTGGGAGCATCGGAGATCCTAACAGTATATTACAAAGAAAACCCCGGAACCATCACCTATCAAACCTGCTATACGGAACACACCGATGCAGAGATCATCGTAAATACGACTCCCGTTGGCATGTATCCCAAGGGGGATGACTGTCCCATCGACTTGAGCAGATTTTCCAATCTGAAGGGCGTTGCGGACGTGGTTTATAATCCCCTGCGAACACAGCTGGTGCTGGAAGCACAGAAACGAGGCATCAATGCGGCAGGCGGCTTGGAAATGCTGGTGGCACAGGCAAAATATGCCGTGGAAATTTTTCTGGATACGACCATTGACGATGCCCGCATTGCGGAGATCAATGTAGGTCTGAGCAAGGAACGTTCCAATCTTGTTCTCATCGGCATGAGCGGCGGCGGCAAATCTGTCCTAGGTAAACTGGCAGCAGAAAAACTGGGCAAGACCTTTGTAGATACCGATGAACTCATTGTGGAACGCATCGGTATGGCTATTTCTGATTTCTTTGCAAAAGAAGGCGAGGAGGCTTTCCGGGAAATCGAAACAAACGTCATCCATGAAGTTTCCGCACAAAATAATCTGGTCATCTCCACCGGCGGCGGCATTATAAAGGATTCCCTAAATATAGACTATCTGAAACGCAACGGCAAACTGATCTGGCTAAAACGGGATGCAGAGCTACTCCAGAGCGGTCACGGCAGACCCCTTGCCCCCGATCAGGCGGCAACCTTGAAGCTGTATCAGGAACGCTTTCCTCTTTACACAGCAGCGGCAGAAGCCATTGCAGAAAACAACGGCACACCGGAAGAAGGCTTGACAGCCATCCTTTCTGCCTACGAAGAAACATTGAAATGATAACAAATTATAAAGACCCCTTCTCTATCAGAGAAAGGGTCTTTTTTTGAGGGAGTAGTTAATAATCTATTTTCATTTATTCGTGGTGATGCAGTTCATCCACATCATTCACAGGGGGCTTCAAGCCATCGATGGTGATATTGTTTTTCTGGGCATAATCCCACAGGGCGGCGTGAAGTGCTTCCTCCGCCAGACAGGAACAGTGTACTTTTACGGGGGGCAGACCGTCCAAGGCTTCCATAACCGCTTTATTGGTCACTTCCAATGCTTCCTGAATGGTCTTGCCTTTTACCAATTCCGTTGCCATAGAGCTGGTGGCTACTGCCGCACCACAGCCAAAGGTTTTGAATTTTGCATCAATGATCTTTCCATCTTCAATCTGCAGATATACCTTCATGATATCACCGCATTTCATGTTGCCCACCTGGCCAACACCGCTGGCGTTTTCGATCTCACCTACATTTCTGGGATTCATAAAATGATCCATTACTTTCTGACTATATTCCATACCATTTTCCTCCTTGGTAATTCAAATGATTCTCTCTATAAGATACTGCTTCGATACCTTTGATCTTTCAGCGGCTTTTCTTCGCAAAGCATCTTTAGAGAATTTCTCCGCTTTACACGAATAGTTCAGTTCAAAAATTTACTTCATAGCCTTCATAGCATCTTCGTAAACAGGAGACATATCTCTCAGTCTCTGTACGATACCGGGCAGTTTTTCCAGAATGAAATCTACCTCATCTTCTGTGTTATCTCTATCCATAGTCAGTCTCAGGGAACCATGAGCGGTTTCATGGGGCAGACCAATGGCCATCAGCACATGGGAAGGATCCAGAGAACCGGAGGTGCAGGCAGAACCACTGGAAGCTGCGATACCCAGTGCATCCAACAGGAGCAGCAGGGATTCCCCTTCGATATAAGAGAAGGAGATGTTGCAGTTGCCGGGCAGGCGGTCTGTAGGATGACCATTCAGACGGCTGTAAGGGATATTTTCCAGAATGCCCTTGATGAGTTTATCTCTCAGAGCGACCAGCTTTGCTGTGATTGCTTCCATTTCTTCCACTGCCAGCTCCGCAGCTTTACCAATGCCCACGATGCCGGGAATATTTTCTGTACCGGCACGCTGTTTCTTTTCCTGAGCACCACCGAAAATCAGAGGTGTTACCTTTGTGCCTTTTCTGATATAAAGAGCACCGATGCCTTTGGGCGCACCCAACTTGTGACCGCTCATAGAAAGCAGATCGATATGCATTTTTTCCACATCAATGGGAACATGACCTACCGCCTGTACGGCATCTGTGTGGAACAACACGCCATGCTTTCTGGCAATTTCACCGATCTCTTTGATAGGCTGTATCGTACCGATCTCATTATTTGCAAACATCACGGAGATCAGAACTGTTTCGGGACGAATGGCCTTTTCCAACTCTTCCAGAGAGATTTTGCCATATTCATCTACATTCAGATATGTCACTTCCACACCATGTTTTTCCAGATATTCTGCTGTGTGCAGGATGGCATGATGCTCGATCTTTGTTGTGATGATATGGTTTCCTTTGGAGGCATAGGCTTCTGCAACCCCTCTCAGGGCTGTGTTATCGCTTTCAGAGCCGCCAGCTGTGAAATAGATTTCCTCTGGCCGGGCATTGATGGCTGCTGCCACCTGGGCTCTTGCTTTTTCCAAAGCTTTTTTACTTTCTTTCGCAATGGCGTATACACTGGATGCGTTGCCGTAATGTTCTCTAAAATAAGGCAGGATCTCCTGCAGAACTTCTTCTCTAACAGGTGTTGTTGCCGCATTATCAAAATACATTTTTGTCTTCATAAAAATCTCCTCTCACTCTCGTCTTTATATCATAGTATATTTGTATGATTTATATGGATTAAATGTATCATCTTTACTGACATATGTCAATAGAAAAATGAAATCTTTCCTAATTTCTTTTCTAATGTTTTACTCCTTGAATAAAAATAAAACAAATTTCACGTATTGCGAACATTTTTCAACTTTTTCTTTGTATCCGTGTCGCTACCTTTTCCGGTGAAATAATTATCCGTATAATAGAGGAAATAAGTTTCCGGGTACAAATTATACTTTTCCCGAAACCGGTTAGAATATAAAAAGTTTTCACCGCAGAACGTTTTTGATTCATTTGCGAAGAAAATTTTGTCAAGATAGACGAGGTGAATGAATGGAATTCAAGGATCGCTTAAAAGCACTGAGAAAAGAAAAAAAATTGACGCAGGTCAAACTGGGCGAAATGCTCAACTATGGTTACACGGCGATCGCCAATTATGAATCCGGTCGAAACCAGCCCTCCATTCCCGATTTGAAAAAGATCGCTTCTATTTTCAATGTATCCATGGATTACCTGTTGGGTGTCAATGACATCCGTCATCCATATGTCATCGATGATGAAACTGCTGAATTTAACGAATTTCGCCGTTACTACGCAATGCTGAATGCTGACAGCAAAGATGAACTGATGCTGTATATGCAGTTTTTGGTTGACAGGCAGGATCGAATGAAAGCCCAAGCAAATCTGAGTTATGGCGAACCGGAAGCAAAAGGCACTATCCTGAGGGCAGCACAAAAATCTGAAGAATATCGCTAATTATAATAAAAAGACTATGAGACATCCCATAGTCTTTTCTATTTATTGGATCACGCCACAAGCGATCTTCATCCCACTGTTTCCCGCAGGCTGGGTCATAAAATCATCTGGGTGCAGATGGATAACGATCGTCCGCCCGATGACTTCTTTCAATTGAAATCGATCGGTCAATACTGCCATCCATGCGCTGCCGCGATTGGAAAACAGCGGAGGCAGATCCCCTGCATGGTAAGGATGCAGACAGTTTTTCGGATTATAATGCCCCTTCGTATCGGCAAAATCATCCCCGCCACAACCATTTCCTTCATGGATATGGAAACCAAATACGCCGCCGCAGGGGTCTTGTTCCGGCAGACCATGGATATCCGCCACTACAAGCACACCTTTTTCCGTCTGAAAAAGCGTTACCATGCCTTTTAATTCGGGATAGGCCGCGGACCCCTGCAGCATTGCCTCCGCCATAGGCATTCCCGGCAATTCCTCCATCATTTCTTCTTTCCATTCTTCAAATGAAAGCATTATATCCACCCCTTTTTCACCATAGTATTCCCGCAGCATTTTATGGTGATAACCGGAAGCAAATCTGAAACCAAAAGGTTTCAAACAAACAGAAAGACTACGGTTTCCCGTAGTCTCATAATTATTTTTCTGCGATCAATTCTCTCGCCGCTGCTAAGGTGGTTTCCGTTACATCGCTGCCGCCCATCAATCTGGCTACTTCCAGCACAGAGCCTTCCCCTTCCAGCGGTGTGACCTGCGTGGTGGTTTTCCCATGGCTACTTTCCTTTTCGATAAGGAAATGATGATCTGCCATGGCTGCGATCTGGGGCAGATGGGTGATGCACAATATCTGCCGTTTGCTGCCCAAAATACGCATCTTTTCGCCAACTTTTCTTGCGGTTCTGCCGCTGACACCCGTATCGATCTCGTCAAAAATAAATGTACCGATCTCGTCTGCGTCCACCAGAACCGTTTTCAATGCCAGCATCACACGGCTCATTTCCCCGCCGGATGCGATCTTCGCCAATGGTTTCAGATTTTCACCTGCATTGGCAGAGATCAGAAATTCAACCTTATCCTTGCCGTCTGCTGTCCAATCGGCTTTATCATCGATCTGAATATGAAATCTAGCATCCTTCATTTCCATGTCTTTCAAAGATGCCTCAATCTGCACCGCTACTCGTTGGGCAGTGGATCTCCGCAGGGCAGAAAGCTTTTCTGCTGCAGCAACCAACTTTTTCTGCTCTTTTTCCTTTTCCAGTGTCAGCTCAGCCACTTTTTCGCTACTGTTGGAAAGAAAATCCAGTTCCTGTAAGACTTTATCATAAAAGACCAGCGCCGCTTCCACACTTCCGCCGTATTTTCGTTTTAATTTGTAAATCAGCTGAAGGCGTTCTTCGATCTCCTCCAGTGCATCGGGATCGTTTTCCTGTTTCCCCGCTTCCCGTTTCAATTCCCTTGCCGTGTCTTCCACTGCTGCATAGGCATCCGCCAATGCATCCGCAAAATTGTTCAGGCTATTATCATATTCCGCGGCTTCCTGCAGCTTTGCCAAGGCATCCCCCAATTGGTCGCAGGCAGAGGGCATCATATTTTCCCCATCATAGAGGAGAGCTATACTTTCGCCTGTCAGACGCATCAGCTTTTCCATGCTACTCAGACGTTTTTTCTGTTCCAGCAAATCTTCTTCCTCACCCAAACGCAGTTCCCCTGTCTCCAGTTCCTCTTTCTGAAATTGCAGAATATCCATACGCTGCTCCCTTTGGGATTCATCCCCCATCAGGGACTGCAGCTGTTTTTCCAGTTCCTTCAAGGCATGATAGCTTTTTTTATATTCCTCCACGGCATCCCCAAAGCCTGCACCGCAGAAGCGATCCAACAGGCAGATATGTCTGGAAGGATTCAAAAGGGACTGATGTTCATGCTGTCCATAAATATCGATGAGGTCTTCGGCAAATTCCTTGAGCATGCTGACAGTAACCGTAGAACCATTCACACGGCAGACGGATTTTCCTGCTTCACTGAGGGTTCTGGTGATGAGAACAGAACCATCCTCTTCCGGTTCGATGCCGTTTTCCTCCAGTTTTTCCTGCAAAGCTTCCGACTGCATGGCAAACAGAGCCTCTACGGAAGCCTGTTTTTCCCCATGGCGCAAAAAGTCCTTCCCTGCTCTGCCGCCCAGGGCAAACTGCAGAGAATCGATGACCATAGATTTCCCCGCACCCGTTTCACCTGTCAGAATATTCAGCCCCTCGCCAAAGGAGATCTCACTTTCCTTGATGAGTGCCACATTTTTGATATGCAGATGTTCCAGCATAAAGCGTCCCTCCTTACCATTCAGGCGCTATGGATGATACGATACAGTTTTTCGATGATGACTGCCGCCTGATTATGGGTGCGAACAACGCAGAAAACCGTATCGTCCCCAGCGATAGTGCCAAGGATCTCACTGTTCTGCATATTGTCCAAAGCGACCGCCACCGCCATGCCCATACCGTCCAGTGTTTTGATGACAATCATATTCTGGGCATAGTCCATCTTCACCACGGCTTCCTTAAATACGCGGGTCAGTCGTTCCGTCACTTCTGTGTCATTGCCGGTAATGACTGCATATTTCTGGCGGCCTTTTTCTGTGGCGATCTTTGTCAGCTTCATTTCGCGGATATCACGGGAAACAGTGGCCTGGGTCACCATAAAGCCTTCTTCACAAAGCTTTTGCGCCAGTTCGTCCTGTGTTTCGATATCATAATTTTCGATCAATTCCAAAATTTTTGCATGTCTGGCGATTTTCATCGCTGCAGCCCTCCTTACTTTCGCAGAAAGAAAAAATCACTTTGATAATTTATGTCGCAATACATCATAAAAACTCTGGGGTTTTGTTTTGATGATGGTCGTGCAGACTGCTGCTTTGCGGATCTGCACCACGTTTTTGCCCATCAGCGTCTTGTTATCCTGTCCATCGGCACTGATGGTAAAAGGGGTATCCTCCCTGCTGGGGTTGATTTCCACCGTCACCACATCATCGGCAGAAACCACGATGGGTCTGCTGGTAAGGGTATGGGGGGAGATGGGCGTGATGGCAATGATCTGCGCATCCGCCTTCAGCACGGGACCGCCCGCAGAAAGATTATAGGCAGTGGAGCCTGTAGGGGTACAGATGATGACGCCATCGGCTCGCAGGGTATCCACGTATTCATCATTTATAAATACATTAAATTCCAATATTTTATAGAGATTGCCACGGGTGATACAAATATCATTCAGGGCGATCATCCCTGTTTTTCGCACGGTTTCCTTCGCCAAAGTGCATTCCAGCATCATGCGTTTTTCCAGCTTATAATTTCCGTTCAGAACTTTATCGATGGCCAGCTCTGCGTTATTTTTTTCTTCTGCTGTCAGGAAGCCCAGCGTACCCAGATTGATGCCCAAAATGGGCTTTTCAAAATTTGCCGTTCTTCTGCCGACCCCCAGAAGAGTACCATCGCCGCCTAAGGAAATCAGAAAATCACTATCCTGATACAGAGCTTTTTCCTCTCTGGCATACTGGGGCAGTTCTGCCAATGCCGCCACTTCTTCAGAAAGCTGCGGCTCACAGCCCTTTTCCAGCAGATAGTTCACCAGTCGCTTCGTCACAGCCAGTCCTTTATCCTTCTGCACATTGGGTAAGATCGCTACTTTTTTCATCTTCTTCCACCTCATTTCTCTCCTGAAAGGATTTTATGAGATTCTGTTACAACTTCCTCCAGTTTTGCCTGTACTTCTTCTTCTGTCATACCCGTCTGGCTCTTATCCAGATAGATCAAATATTCGATATTGCCTTCCGGCCCTTTGATGGGAGAGAAGCTCAGCCCCAAAATCCCCAGATTCTGTGCCCGTACATAATTTGCAATCATTTCGATGACTTCTTTATGTACGGTGATATCTCTCACGACACCCTTTTTGCCGACCTTTTCTCTGCCTGCTTCAAACTGGGGCTTGATGAGGCAGACAAGCTGGCCTCTTTCTCCCAAAACGCCCAAAACCGCAGGCAGCACCTTCGTCAGGGAAATAAAGGAAACATCAATAGAGGCAAACTCCCCTTCATCGGGCACTTGTTCATGGGTCACATAGCGCACGTTGGTCTTTTCCAGACAAACGACTCTTTCGTCATTCCGCAGCTTCCATGCAAACTGACCATAACCCACATCAATGGCATAGACCTTGGATGCGCCATTCTGCAGCATACAATCCGTAAAGCCGCCTGTGGAGGCACCAATATCCAGACAGATTTTTCCATCCAGAGAAATGCCAAATTCGTCCACTGCTTTTTCCAGCTTATAGCCGCCGCGGCTGACATACTTCATCTGATTGCCCTTCACTTCCAGAGCCGCATTCACAGCCACCTTCGTGCCTGCTTTATCCTCCTTCTGACCGTCAACATAAACATTGCCCGCCATGATATAAGCCTTTGCCAGTTCTCTGGAAATAGCCAGCCCCTGCTGTACCAGTAAAACATCTAATCTTTCTTTTTCCACCTTTTCTGCCATGGTCATTCTCCCAATCTCTTCTTTATACTTTCATAAATACCCACAGCATCCAGCCCGTATCTTTCAAAAAGCTGTGTCTGGGTGCCTTGTTCGATATATTTGTCCGGAAAAGCCAGGTTCAGGATATCTGCCTGAATGCTATGATCCCCATAAAATTCCATTACTTTTGAACCTAAACCGCCCCCGCGGAGATTATCCTCCACCGTTACGATATGCACACAAGTTTCCGCCGCCTTTCGCAGCATTGCTTCATCCAAAGGCTTGATAAAACGCATGTTCACCAACATAGGATGGCAACCATCTGCTTCCAGCAGCTTTGCAGCATCTGCCGCCGCCTTCATCATGTGGCCTTCTGCCAGAATGGCGATTTTTTCACCTTCCTGAATCAGTTCTGCCTTTCCATATTCGATGGGCTGTTTATTTTCAGAGAAGGCTGTCTCTGCCGTCCCTCTGGGGTAACGCACCGCGATGGGGCCATCCCATTTATTTACGGCAAAATCCAGCATTTCTTCCAGCTCCCAGCCGTTCTTTGGAGAAAGGACGGTCATATTTGGGATATGGCTCAGGAAGGACAGATCGAAGACACCCTGATGGGTCTCCCCATCTGCCCCGACGACGCCTGCTCTGTCGATGGCAAAGACCACATGGAGGTTCTGCATACAAACATCATGGACGATCTGGTCATATGCCCTTTGCAGGAAAGAGGAATACACCGCAAACACAGGCGTGATGCCGCCTTTTGCTAAACCTGCCGCAAAGGTGGTACCATGCTGTTCCGCAATAGCAACGTCAAAGAAACGTTTCGGGAAGGCTCTCTGGAATTTTTCATAGCCTGTCCCACCGCTCATTGCCGCAGTGATGCCAACGACTTTGGGGTTGTTTTTGCCGATCTCCACCATTTTTTCGCCAAACACGGTAGACCAGCTCTTGCTGCCCTTGGAGGTAGGCAAGCCCGTTTTCAGATCGAATGCCCCAACGCCATGGTAATCCCAAGGGCGTTCCTCCGCATAGGGATAGCCCTTGCCCTTGATGGTCTTTACATGGATTAGAACAGGACGATTCATTTCCTTCACGTTCTGGAGCAATTCGATCAGCTCCGGCAAGTCATGCCCGTCCACAGGGCCTATGTATTTGAAGCCCAGCTGTTCAAACAGCCCCCCGTGGATCAGCAGCATCTTTGCCCCGTCCCGGACATTTTTCAGCACCTGATAGGTGCCTTCCCCAATGACAGGCACATTATTTCTGAACTGCTTCACTGCTTCCTTCCAACCCCGATATTGGTTGCTGGTACGAAGGTTATTCAGGTGTCTGCTCATGGCCCCCACGTTCGTATCAATAGACATCTGATTATCATTCAGAATGACGATCAGATTGGTATGTTCTTTTCCTGCATTATTCAATGCTTCATAGGCCAGACCGCCTGTCATGGAGCCATCCCCGATGACTGCGATGACGTGTTCCTTGCCACCCATCAGGTCACGGGCTTTTGCCAGACCCAATGCCGCCGAGATAGACGTTGAGCTATGCCCCGCTGCAAAAGCATCACAAGCACTTTCATTGGGCTTAGGAAAGCCGCTCAGCCCGTCCAGCTGGCGGAGGTGGTCGAAGCCTTCCTTTCTGCCGGTCAGAATCTTATGGATATAAGCCTGATGCCCTACGTCCCATACGATCTTATCCTTGGGCAGGTCGAAACAATATTCCAATGCCACCGTCAGCTCTACCACCCCCAGATTGGACGCCAGATGCCCGCCGGTTTTGGAGACCTTCTGCAACAGGAATTTTCTCAGTTCCTTACACAGAACAGCCATCTCTTCCCCATTCAATTTTTTGATATCTTCAGTGGAATGAATTCGATTCAAAATTCTGTCCACAGTTTCACCAACTCTCTATTCTTACAAAATTGCACAAAGGCTGATGCGCCGCAAACAGCGTTACATCCAAAGCCCAATCACGATACCCAGCAATGCCCCTGCGGCAACCTCCAGAGGGGTATGCCCCAGAAGTTCCTTCAGTTCACCCACATCGGGTATCTTGTGTTCCAAAATCAACATATTCAAAATTTCCGCCTGCTTGCCTGCCGCTCTTCTGATCCCCTGAGCGTCATACATAGTGACAAAGGAGAAAATCAGCGCAATGGCAAACAACGGGGAATCAAATCCATAGTACTTCCCAATGCTAAAGGAAAGTGCCATGGTAAAGGAAGAATGGGAACTGGGCATACCGCCTGTCCCCACGATGCGAGATGCATCGAATTTTTTATCCACGATCAACGTCAGGATAATCTTGATGCCCTGTGCCGCTGCCCATGCGATGATGGCAGCCCAAAAAGGCGTATTCTGCAGAATTGCCTGGAAGTTATACATACCATCGCCTTCTTTCTGCTTCTTTCAAAAATGCAAAACGCATAAACGTTCAAAACGTTCAGAACGTTCTTGTTGTCAGATATTCTGTCAGGGCTGCTAAAAATTCGCAGCGATCGCCCTGTTTTTTCCAGATATCCATGGCCTCTTGAGAAAACTTCGCCGCGATCTCACGGGATTTTTCGATACCATAGAGGGTCACATAGGTGGTCTTCTGGTTCTTTTCATCGCTGTGGATAGGCTTGCCCAATTCTTCCATGGTGCTGGTCACATCCAGAATATCGTCTAAAATCTGGAATGCCACACCGATTTTTTCGCCTGCCAAAGCAAACTGTTCCGCCGTTTCTTTGTCCGCACCGCCGATGATGGCACCTGCTTCCAAAGCACCGCGGATCATCGCCGCAGTCTTATGCAAATGGATATAATCCAGCGTCTCCTTGTCTAATGGCTTGCCTTCGAAATATACATCTACCACCTGCCCCGTCAGCATACCGAAAACACCTGCGCCGTGAGCAATGGCCTTCATGGCACCTGTGGTCTGGGGTGTGGGGTTTTTCAGGCAGGCATCCGTCATAGTTTCCATGGCATGGTGCAGCAATCCATCCCCCGCCAGAATCGCCATATCTTCCCCAAAAACCTTATGGCTTGTCAATCTGCCACGGCGATAATCGTCGTTATCCATAGCAGGCAGGTCGTCATGGATCAGGGAATAGGTGTGAATCATTTCTAGGGCGCAGGCAAAGGGCAGAGCATCTTCCTTCTTGCCGCCCACCGCTTCACAAGCTGCCAATACCATCATGGGGCGCAGCCGTTTGCCCCCTGCCAGCAGGCTATAGCGCATGGCTTCAAAAATCACAGGAGGGAACTCCTTCTGCTGGGGCACTGCTTTTTCCAGGGCTGCCTCGATATATGCACATCTTTCTTTCATTTCCTGTTTTAAGTCGATCATCATTCTACCTCCGCCTGAAAAGGCTCTTCCTGCCAAAGTCCTGCTTCTTTTCTGAGAAGGACGATCTCGCCTTCTGCCGCAGCCAGTTTTTCCCGGCACAGGGCAGAAAGACCCAATCCCTCTTTATAAAGGGCAACAGCTGTTTCCAACGGTGCTTCCTCCTGCTCCAGCTGTTCCACGATCTCCTCCAAGCGTTCCATCGCTTCTTCAAAGGATAGTTTCTTTTTCGCCATCGGCAAACACCGCCTTTCCTGTCACTTCTGCCTGCAGGATGCCATCCTTCATCCGCACCTGCAAAGCCTGTCCCACTGCTGCTGCCGCTGTCGTCGTTACAGGCTTTCCCTTTGCATCCATCAGCATGGCATAGCCCCTCTGCATGATGGAGAAAGGAGAGACTGCCTGCAATCCGGCTTCTGCCGCGGCCAGCTTTTGTTTATCCTTCTCCAGCTTTCGCAGTGTTTCTCGCAGCAAAAGCCGTTCCTTTTCTTCCAAATATATCTGCGTCCGCCGGATGCCCTCCAGAGGACGTTTCAAAACAGGACGTTCCTTCAAAAAATCCAGACGCCGTTTGGAGCTTGTCAGCATTGCCTGCACATCTCTGTCAAGGCGGTCGGTCAATTCAGACAAATCCTTTTTGATGCTTTCCAAAGTCTCCGTCGCCAGTTCTGCCGCCGCAGAGGGAGTCGGTGCTCTTAAATCTGATACAAAATCCGCAATGGTAAAATCCGTTTCATGGCCCACCGCAGAGATAACAGGCAGTTCCGATGCAAAAATAGCCCGCGCCACGATCTCCTCATTGAACGCCCACAGATCCTCCATGGAACCGCCGCCACGGCCCAAAATGATGACATCTGCCTTGCCCCACTCATTTGCCAGCTTCAGGCTTTTCACAATATCCTCCTCCGCAGATTCCCCCTGCACCAGCGTAGGGAAAACAGCGATCTTCACCCGAGGATCTCTTCTTTTGGCGATCTGGATGATATCCCGCACCGCTGCACCTGTAGGGGAAGTGATGACGGCAATGCAGCCCACATGATCAGGAATCTCTCGTTTGAAATCCGCATCAAACAGCCCTTCCGCCGCCAGCTTTTCCTTCATCTGCTCGAAAGCAATCTGCAAAGCACCCATGCCAATGGGCTCCAAAAATTCGCCATACAGCTGATACTGCCCCGTTTTCTCATAAAGGGAAACATGTCCATACAAAATAACCTTCATACCATTTTCCGGCAGAAAAGGAATCTGCATGGCATCCTGCCTGAAAATAACGCAGGAAATTGCCCCTTGGGCATCTTTCAGGGTGAAATACCAATGACCGCTGGAATGGGCCTTGAAATTGGAAATCTCCCCCTGTACCAAAAGGCTGTTCAATATAAAATCATTTTCCAGCAGATTTTTGATGTATCGGTTGATCTGCCCCACCGTAAAGACCTTTGGTTCGATCATCGAGACACTCCCTTACACAGCTTTTACGCCTGGGCCACCTTGCCCAATACGCCATTGATGAAAGCAGGCGCTTCATCGGAACTAAATTTTTTCGCCAGCTCTACCGCTTCGTTGATGGCTACACCAATGGGTGTTTCCCCATATTTCATTTCATAAACTGCCAGCCGCAGGATCGCCAGATCAACTTTATTCATCCGTTCCGGATCCCAGCCCTTTGCACAGGCAGCGATCATTTCATCGATCCTTTCCATATTTACGTGTACCCCTTCCACCTCGGAAAGGATAAAAGCTTTTTCATCCTCATCCACAGGTCCTTCCTTTTCCGCAAAGAAAAGCTCTTTTACCTGTTCAAATTCTGCCGCTTCACTGAAATCCATCTGGAACAGCAGGAAAAACGCATTCTTTCTTGCACTTCTTCGGCTCATAACATACCTCCGTATTTTTGTTTGAAACGCACAGACGGGTTTCACCGGCATAAGCCATGAAACCCGCTGCATACACTTTCGCCGCTTATTCTTCTTCCTCAGCTTTCACTTCTTTTTCTTTCACAACACCGGTAACGCTAACATTGACAACAGCCACATTCAGCCCTGTCATGGTTTCCACTGTGGATTTTACTCTTTCCTGCACTTCTTTGGCTACATTCTGCACTTTTGTGCCGAATTTTACGATGATATCCATATCCAGTACAGCTTCGTTTTCATCCTTTGTGATCTTCACACATTTTGTGTGGCCTTTTTTCCCAAAAAACTCTACAAAGCTTTTGCTGCTGCCGCCGGCAACAACGCCTTCCACTTCCAGCGCCGCTGTGACTGCGATCACACCGATGACTTCATCCGCGATCTGGATCTGACCATTCATTTTATTTTCAGACATGTCTCTTACCTCCTATGATTTGTTTTATTCATGATTTCATACAAAATCCTGTATACCTTGCGGGAAATTCCAAACAATCCCATTTTCCGCGCATAATTATGTTTCCATTATAGCAGATAATTACCCCATTTGCAACGAATATACACAAAATCATGCATAAATTCATAAACAGAAAAAAGCGGAAAGAATCCCAGTTCCTTCCGCGCTTTCCTCACTTTATTTCGCTTTCTGCAATGTATTGATTCTGATCTTGGAAGGCTCCATGCCTGTTTTCCGCTTCACGATATCTTCGATCTGTGCCACTTCCGCATCGGTCAGGGTATCTTTATCCACTACCACATCCACCGTATCATCATCGATACGGACATAAGCTTCCTTGAAGCCCTTGGATTCGATCATAGCTTCTGCCGCCGTTTCCTTTTCGATGCGTTCCTGCAGCTGCATCATGTTTTCTGAACATTTATCTTTCTGCTCCTGGCTGATGTTTTCATTATTCAACATTTCCGTCAGGATGTCCTTCTGTTTCGCCCGGGACTGTTCCCGATCCAGCTTGGCTTCCGCAAAATATTCAGAGCCGGTCAGGCCACTGGCTGAAACGTAGACCGCCGCGCCATCCCCTGTGGTCTCTGCTACTTCTGCCGTGATAGGGTCCAGTTCCAATGCCGACGTATCTACATCATCGGGCAGAGCAGAATAATCCACCAGGGCTGTGACGTCCCCCTCCTCTGTCAGCTGCAGTGCTGTCTGGTTTCCTTCGGAAGAACGACTCTCTTGAAAATTCAAATACCCTGCCGCAGCGATCATCACCGCCAACGCCGTGACCACCACTTGATTCCTCTTGATGACAAACATACCATTTCCCCCTCTATTTCATTTTCAAAACTGCGATCTTATGGGCAGGCACATCCAACAACGCCTGTGCCGCCTGATTGAGAGCGGCGCAGACCACCGGATCTCCGCCCCCCTCTGCCACAATAACGACCCCCTCCACCTCGGGAGATGCCGCCGAAAGGAGCAGAGGCAAAGTATTTCCGTTCCTGTCCTCCATCAGGATAGCGGTATTTTCTACCCGCAGAGATTCGGAGGTTTTTCCGCCATCCTGAGAATAGGACTCTTCCCGCACCTCGTCCCGGGCAACGGTCTTTTCCTCCGTCCTGCGGTAAGTCAGCATCACATCCACCTGCCCTGCCCCTTCGATCTTGGAGAGGACCTCTGCCATGCGGCGTTCCGTTTCTGCATCGCTGCCAATGGTCGTTTCCACGGGTTCCTCCTGGGGCGATTTTACCGGTACATCCCCTCCAAAAGAAGAAAAACTTTTTCCTGCCGCCAAAAGCAGGATGCCCACCATCAATGCCAGGAACACATTGCTTCGCATCTTTTTGTTTTCCGGGCTGAATAGCCCTTTCCAAACATCCTTTTGCATTTTCTCACCCTTCTTTTGTGTATCCGTTGTATGTATCTGACCATTCCTGCTCCAGCCTCATAGCTGGCAGTTCGAATCCCTCCGTTGTACCAAACAGCCGAAGAAAGGGGCTTAATACCGCCGTCAGTACCAGCACCCCAAGTACCAACTCCGCATAGCGGCGATACTTCCCCTCGGGCAGGAGGATGCCCACCAAAGCAGAGAAGATGGTCAATGCAGTTATGGTTTTAATATATGCTGTAAATGCTTCCATCATGCCTACAAGCCTCCTAACAAAAGCAATGCGGAAAATAAAAACATCCCTTCTCCCAGAAAAACCACGCCCAAAAGAAGCCCTGTGTATTCCCCTGCGGCGGAGATGCACTCCACCAGACGCTCCTCACAGATAAATTCCGCCGATGCTGCCGTCAGCTTGAATACCAGCATGATGACCAACAACTTCACCACCAGAGGAATGCAGAGGAGCAGCAAAAACACCGCCGCTGCCACCAAAGTCCCACTTTTCAGCGTTCCTGCCACAGCCGCTGCCGTTTCCACCGCACCGCCCATAACATTTCCTACCACAGGCACGGCTCCCACTGCTATTTTCGCCGTTTTCGCCGCCAAGCCATTCAAAGCTCCACCGCCGATTTTCTGCAAAGAAATCAGCAACATAAAAGCCATGGCTGCTCCCTTCATACCCCAGCTAATACATTGGCGCAGCAGCTCCGCGAATTTTCCCAGTATGGGTTTTTCCGAGATATGGTCTGCCATTTCCAAGGCGATGGCCAATAAAATGGCAGGAATGATGATGCGGCTGACGGCAACGGATAAGGCCGCCGAACCGCCCATAATAGCAGGCCCCATCAATGCCCCTTGGGTCAGATTGCCGGAAGATGCGGAAAGGATGATAAAAATGGGCACCATGGCCCCAAATACCCCGCAAATTCCTTTCATCCTCTCCACAACACCTTCAGAAATGGTATAAAATGAGGATAAAATCACCACAACCAGCACCATATAGCAGATATAGAAGCCCATTTCCCCTACAGACTTTCCCTGAAAGGAGTCGTTAAACTGCTTCAAAATAGCACTCAAAATCACTACTAACAATAATTGCGTCAACAGCTTTCCCTGTACCTGAAATTCGCCAAAGGCCGCTTCTATTATTCCTTCTTTCCAACCAGCGAAGGTGAAATCAAACTCTCCTAACACCACATCCTTCAGCAGCTTCGAAAATCCCACATCAGCATCTAAATCCTCCGCCGCTTCATCTACGGCTTCTGTTTCCAGCTTTTCCAGCTCCGCTTCAATGGTCTCGGCATCAATTTCCATCGCAAAAACGGATGTAGGCAAAATAGAAAGGAGCAGCACCAAAACCAGCAAACACTTTTTCATCCTGCCCCCTCCTATACCAGCCCCATGACCATTTCCAGCAGTCCCGTCAGCACAGGTGCTGCGGCAGTCATCATCAGGATCTTTCCTGCCAATTCGATCTTTGCCGCCACAGCCCCTTCCCCCGCATCGGCACAAAGCTGCGCGCCGAATTGGGTCAGATAAGCGATGCCGATGACCTTCAGTACCACGGCAAAATAGCCGCTGCAGACCCCTGCCTGTTCCGCCGTTTTCCGCAGCAGAGCGATCAGATTTCCCAAAGGCACACAAATCATCCCAAAAATCAAAATGCCCGTGATGGCAGCCACCAGCATAGCGATTTGGGGATTTTCCTTTTTCAGCAGAACAGCAAATACCGTTCCCACCAATCCCAGAGCAATGATCCTTCCCATTTCCATAGAATCGCCCCTTTCATAGCTGAAACAGGGTCTGCACCGTATCAAACAGCTGACTGATATACTGGATGACCCAAAAAAGCACCACCACCAGTCCAGCTAAGGTGGTCATCATAGCCTGTTCCTCCCGTCCTGCCCGAATAAGCACCTGATTCAGCACTGCCACCAAAATCCCTACCGCCGCAATGCGGAATACGATATTGATCTCCATTTTTCTTCCCCCTTCACAGCAATGTCACCACGATGAGCAGACCGCTGAGCCCACCCATGCCATAGTAAAGCTTGCCGTTTTTCTCCAATCGTTTTTTTCCCTGCTCCAAAGCATGTTCGATATATCGCAAAAGCAGACGGATGCTGTTTTCCTGCTGTTCCTTATCCAAATAGCCCAAGGTCCTGCCGAAGAGAAGCACCGCATCCAGATCTTCCCCTGTCAAAAAAGCATATACTGCCTGTTTTCTCCAGACTTCCTCCCAGATCAGTTCCGCCGATGCGCCATCCCGTTCCGCCATACGCTCTGCCGCTTCCTGAAATATCTCTCCGATGATGCCACCAGTTTTCCAACTGATGCTTTCCAGCACCTCCGGCAAAGGGGAAGAAAGATATTGGATCTGACTTTGCAGCAGCAGGATACCCCGTTCCAATTCTTCCAATTCTTTCAGGCGATATTTTTCCTTCGCAGCGAAATACGCCCCAAACCACAGAGTCGCCCCTAACACAAGGACGATACCTGCCAATCGAATCATTCCCGTTCCCCCTTCCAGATGATTTTTCCGTCTTTCTCTCTAATTTCTTCTGTTGTTCCCACGCCATTTCGGTTAGAGAGAAAAAGATATCGTTCAAAAACCTTTTTACTGATCAGAGAGCGCAGCTGGGGACGAGTCTCCAGATCAGCAAAATCCCGCCCGTGGGCAGTGGCAATGAGCTTCACACCAGCATACAAGGCTTCCTCCACCGCCTCGATATCCTCTCTTCTCCCCAGTTCATCTACAGCGATGATATCCGGAGACATACTCCGCAACAGCAGCACCATTCCTTTTGCTTTCGGGCAGCCTTCCAGCACATCGGTACAAGGGCCCACATCCATCTGGGGTATGCCATCCCGCAGAGGTGCGATCTCTCCCCGTTCATCCACCACGCCAATCGTCTTTCCTCTTTCGCTGAGACAACGGACAATATCCCGCAGGAGGGTCGTTTTCCCACAGCCCGGCGGAGAGACGATCAGAGTATGACAAAAGGTATCCTCTTCCATTAGGCAAGGTAAAAACTGCTCGCCCCATCCCTTTTGTTCTCTGGCGATACGGATATTCAAGGCGTTGATCTGGCGCAGCGTCCGAATTTCGCCGTTTTCCAAAACCGCCTTTCCGCAGAAGCCCACCCGATGCCCCCCTTCGATGGTGATATATCCCTGCCGCAATTCTTCCTCAAAGGCATAAAGCGAATAGGCACTCAAAAGGGACACTGTTTCCCGCAGGTCTGCCGTAGAAATACGGATTCCCTTTTCCCAAGGCGCAGAAAGCAGCCCACCGCTCTTCTGCAAAGAAAATACCCCCTCTGCTTTTTTCAACAGAAAAGGCTGTCCGCTTCTCAGCCGAATCTCCTGCACATCCACAAGGCTTTCCTCCGACAATACTTCTCGTATCCTGCGGGGCAATGCCCGCCAAACCGCTTCTGTCTGCATCAGCTCGTCCTCCCTTCTTTTCCTATCCTATGCAGGCACTGAGAATTCATTCCAGGAATCATAATCCGACCCCAACACTTGTAATTTTCAACAAAATTAACATTTTTTTCCAATGTATTTAAAAAAATCCTTACATTATTCACACAACGTGATAAAATAAATTTAGAATCATAAAAAATTATCAAAACAATCAAGCCTACCCGAAAGGAGAAAAAGTTATGTATACAATATTAGTTTCTCAATCGGATGATGAACTGAAAAAAACGCTCAAAACTCTATGTTCTGACATAGAACACGTCCATATCACGAATACCGCAACCTCCCCAGAGTGCCAAGAAATTCTCTTTTGCTGCATCAACACTGCCAAGGGTATTTACAACATTCCCTATGAGGATATCCTTTTCGTGGAAAGCGGGCAGAAAAAATCTATTTTCCACTTAACAAGAAAAAACCTTTATCTGCCCATTCCTCTTTATCGTATTCGTGAAGCATTGCCCGAACCGCGTTTTATACAGACTCACCGCTCCTTCATCATCAATCTGAAAAATGTCGCTTATATTGATAAAACAAAAGACCCCTGGGTCATTTCCTTTTTCAATTCCGAACAAAAAGCTTTTGTCAGCCGCAGTTTCAAGAAAAATGTAATGCAAACTATTAACCCCTCTCTAAACTGCATCAACGACTAAGAGCCGATACACCATTGATTGACTTTGCTTTCTTCCGCCGTTACAATAAGACCAAAGAAGAAAAAGGAGGTCTCCCGATGAAAGAATTTCGATTAGTCACTTTTGGCGACAGCTTGACATACGGCTACGGCGTATTGTCCCATGTGGCATATCCTTCCCGCCTGGCAAAGGAATTACCGGGGAAAAATCCTGCGATCCGCTGGAAGGTCTATAACCGCGGCATCAACGGGGAAACGACCCGTGAAGCCAGACAAAGGCTGGACAGCAACGTTCTGCGGCTGAAACCCCATATGACCACTATCCTTCTGGGCTCCAATGACAGCGCCCTCAACGAAGGACAATATCGTACTCCCTGGGAATATGAGCATAACATGATGTTCATGATCGAACAGCTGCTGGCCTGCAGGCATGATGCCAAGACATTCAACGGCGGCTATTGCCTGCCCCTGCTCATCACCCCTCCTCCTGTGGTGGATACGGATTTTTATCCCTTCACCACCACCGACCGCATCGAACTTTATCGGGATATCGTGCTGAAACTGGGGAGATCCTATGGCTGTCCCGTTATCGATATCTATGAAGCCTTTCTGGAAGTGAAAGAAAAGAACGGCTTTGAAGCCTATGATGCCCTATTCCAGTTTGATGGTGTGCATTGGAGCAATGCCGGCTACGATGTATTTTATGGCCTGATCGAGAAAAAGCTGCTGGAACTGACCGAAAATTTCTGAACAAAAAGAAAGCCCTGAACCAAATGGTTCAAGGCTTTGTCATTTTGCTTTATTATTTTGTCTGTGTCCCTTGTCCGCAAAAGTCTACCGTTACATACAGTATCTTTGTTCTGGAAGAGACCCCAATGCCAACTTCCTGCATAGTCTGATCCATCAGTCCATTATGCTTTGCAGCGGAACGCATCCATTCCTGATATACATTGACCACATCGCCTCTCTGTCTAGCGATGACTTCAGAGGCTGTCAAAAAAACTTTTCCTCTTTCCATGATACGCCCAAAGGGAGTCGTGCCATCAGAGCTGTTGTAATCAAAATAGTTGTTTGCGGTCATATCCTCTGAATGAGCTCTTGCCACATCCCAAAGCTTCTTATCCCAAACCAGCAAAGGCAGCCCCTTTTCCGTTCTGCGCACCTGGATTAGGTCTAACAACTGGGCTTCGATATCCGCCTTTGTGGAATACTGCAACATACTCATAGGATCTTTTTCCTGCACAAATGATTTTGTCTGCAGCAGCAGACCACAAATATTCCCTTCATAATCCAAAGGCACTCTGGCTTCAGATATTTCATTGTAGATCACGCCGCTATGCTCTGCACTGCTGACATAGGCAAGATTCTCAATATCTGCCATGGTTCCTTTTCCATCCGTGCCCAAGTAAGAAAAATCTGTTCCGGGCACAAAAATCTCGACCACTTTGCCGTTTTGAAATGTGGCAAAGAAATAATCCACATACTCATTGATATAGATATATCTGTCCAGACCATAGACAGATTCATCAATACGGTCGGGTTCGCCCCAAACAGTTTTCAGTTCTTCTGCCGTCCAATTCAGAGAAATCTTTTTATTGCCTACTGTCACGGTCTCTGTTTTGGCTGCGGCAGCAACTTCCTGTTTTGATTCTTCCGGCTTTATTTCAGGCTCTTCCGGCTCCACAGGTCTCACTTCTTCCGGTGCTGCAGGTTCCACAGGTTTCACCATTTCCGATTCTTTCGGCACTGTGGGTGTTTCCGCCTTTGGTTCTTCCGGCTTTGTTTCAGGCTTTTCCAGAACCACAGGTTTCACTTCTCCGCCCGTCTGTTCCAAGGTGTAGCGGTATGCCTTTACGAAAGAAACGACTGCTTCCTGCACCGTCATTTCCTTGAAGGGGCCATAGGTACCATCTGCATACCCCGCTACGATGCCGATCCCGTACAGCTGATCGATGTATTTATTGGAGGAATCGAAGAGAACAGCAGTATCCTTAAAGGGATTTTTCATCGCCTTCTCCGTCAGGTCGATGCCACAGGTTTTCATAACACGAGCCACCATGATCGCCATCTGTTCTCTAGTCAGCGTGCTGTCTGGGTCAAATATACCCGGATCTGTCCCGCCAATGATACCCGCTTCATACGCCGCGATCACATCTTTGTCATCACAATCGTTGAAGGGGCTCGCCTGGGTGGCTGTCCAATCCTTTTCCGTCACCACCTGCAAAAAGCGCATGACCATTTTACAAAATTCTTTTCTGCTCATGGGCGATTTTGCCTTTTGCAGTTCCGCATCCGTCAGCAATCCTTCGTTATAGGCAAATTCCATGGAAGGCTTTGCCCATTCGCCTGCATTGGTCTTGACAGCGGCAAAGGAAGGGACAGCCGCAGCGATGCATAGGATCCCCGCCAGGAGGATAGCTGCAAACCGTTTCATAGAGTTCATCCTTTCCAATTCAGCGGAGTTTCTCAAAAACTTCGCTTGTTTGAAATATTCCAAAAGTATTTAGATTCCATTACAATTCTGTGAACACATGTTTGTACTTCATTATAACACAAAATTCCAACTTGGCAACCCAAAATGTTGTTTCTGCTCCACAGTACCCCTAAAAATGCCGTTTTTTCTGCAAAAATTCGCCACCTTTCTGCCTTATGTCACTTTTCTTTCTATTTCTGCCGCAAAAAAAGCCTCCACTCTGGAGGCTTTTTTACTTGATTTCAGTTTGCACCCAAGGCCATCTGCCCCGGCAGGGCATTTGCTGCCTTATCCTTTTCCTGGATAAAATGACCCGTGGTAGGGATCTTCTTTGTACGATAATATTCATGGTCTTCCGTCTGGAATTCCTCCTTAACAAACACCTTTGTCACCGTGCTGTTTTTCTTCAGGGTATAGATCTGTACCCCTGTGGCGTTCTTTGTAGCACTGGAAGGAATCAGCTCCGTATTCATCAATGTGGCCTTATCCGTATTCCGCATCAGTATGAAATCGCTTTCTTCATCGATCTTCGCCATACGCACCAGTTCCGCTTTGGAAGAATAGCCGTTGATGAGCTTCTTACGATTGGTCTTGGTTTCATATGCATTCAAAGGCACCTTCGCTGCCTTTCCGTTGGCAAAGAAGAATACCATCTGCCCTGTATAATCCGCCGTTGCAGTCATGTAAACGATGGTCTCGCCTGCTTCCATGTTCAGCAGATTGGGCAGATATTCCCCTAATGCGCTGGCCTTCGTATCCGCCACATCCGAAGCTTTCAGCTTATAGACATTCTGCTGATTGGAGAAGAAGAGCAGTTCCATACGGTTCATGCCGTCCTGCTCTATAAGGATGGTATCCTCTTCCTTCAGCTTCTGCTCGCCTGCCATACGCAGGGAAGCCTGAGAAATTTTCTTGAAATAATTCTGCTCCGTCAGGAAGAAGCACACCGCATAATCCTCGATGAAGTCATCCTTTGTCAGGACTGTCACATCGTCCTCATGGATGATCTCTGTTTTTCTGGGCTTTCCATATTTTTTAGCTACCGCTCTCAACTGCTTGCAGATGATATTTTTGATTTTTGCATCAGATTTTAGTGTCTCGTTCAGATCTCTGATCTCTTTTTCCAAAGATTCCAGTTCATCGATGCGTTTTAGGATGTATTCCTTGTTGATATTCCGCAGCTTGATCTCCGCAATATAGTCCGCCTGTACCTCGTCGATATCAAAGCCTGCCATCAGGTTGGGTACGACCATCTTTTCCTCTTCCGTATTGCGGATAATGGCGATAGCTTTATCAATATCTGCCAGAATCTTTGAAAGCCCCACCAACAGATGATATTTTTCGGATTTTTTCTGGATATCATAAGCAATCTGTCGGCGGATGGAATCCATGCGGAATGTCGTCCAATGCTTCAAAATATCACCTACACCCAAGGTCATGGGTCTGCCATGGATAAGGATGTTGAAGTTGCAGCTAAAGCTATCCGCCAAGGGTGTCATGGCATACAGCTTGTGCACCAGCAGGTCTATATTCGTTCCTCTTTTCAAATCGATAGCGATTTTCAGACCATTCAGGTCGGATTCATCCCGCACATCGGTGATATCCTTGATCTTACCCGCCTTTACCAAAGCAATGATCTTGTCCACAATGGCTTCGATATTGGTGGTGTAAGGAATTTCATACACTTCAATGCAGTTATCCTTTTTATCGTAACGGTATTTTGCCCTAAGCTTCACACTGCCCCGTCCTGTCCGATAAATCTGTTCCAGTTCCTTACGGTTGTAAATCAACTGACCGCCGGTGGAAAAATCAGGAGCGGAAAGATGCTCACATAAATCAATGCTGTCGTCCTTGATGAATTTCGCCGTTGCTTCGCAAAGCTCCGCCAGATTGAAACTGCAGATGGAGGAAGCCATACCAACGGCGATCCCCAGATTGGGGTTCGCAAGGATATTGGGGAAAGTAGTAGGCAAAAGAGCCGGCTCTTTCATGCTGCCATCGTAGTTATCTACAAAATCGACGGTGTTTCTGTCAATATCCGCAAAAACCTCCTGACAGATAGGCTCCAGCTTTACCTCCGTATAACGGGAAGCCGCATAAGCCATATCCTTGGAATAATATTTGCCGAAGTTCCCCTCCGAATCCACGAAAGGCACCAACAGGGCTTCATTGTCTCTGGTCAGTCGCACCATGGTCTCATAAATGGCACTGTCCCCATGGGGATTCAGCTTCATGGTTTGCCCTACCACATTGGCGGATTTTGTTCGTTCCCCCTTCAAAAGCCCCATCTGATACATGGTATAGAGAAGCTTTCTGTGGGAAGGCTTGAAACCGTCAATTTCTGGAATCGCACGGGAAACGATAACGCTCATGGCATAGGGCATGTAATTGATTTCCAGCGTATCCGTAATTTTCTGTTCCTGTATAAAATTATCATGGTATTCTTTTTTGCTTGTTGTTTTTTTCTTCGCCATTTCTATACCACTTTCTATAAAAATTCATAAAATATGGCGGAAAGGTTCAGGAAACCATAAAAGGGTTTCCTGCATGGAATCCGCAGGCGGAAACCGCGCGCTTTTCGCCGAGGAGAATAGACTGTCGCCTTCAGGCACAGATCTATTCTTCCACTGTCTCCCAACTCGAAATCCTGATTTCGAGTTAAATCTTAGCTTAAATCGATCATATCAAGATATTTGTAACCCTCGGAAGAAATATATTCTTTTCTGCCCACAAGGTTTTCCCCTAGAAGTAGTTCAAACATCTGTTGTGTCCGCTCCGCTTCATCGGGCGTCACCAAAATCAGCCGACGTGTTTCCGGGTTCATGGTGGTTTCCCACATCATTTCCGCTGCGTTTTCCCCCAGACCTTTAGAACGTTTGATCTTTACTTTGCCCTTCAGTTTGGAAACGATCTGATTTTTTTCTGTATCAGTGTAGGCAAAATACTTATCCTTCCCATGGCGAATCTCGTACAGGGGAGATTCCGCAATGTAGACCTTCTTTTCATAGATCAGCGTAGGCACCAAACGATAGAGCATAGTCAAAAGCAGTGTTCGAATCTGAAAACCATCCACATCCGCATCGGTGCAGAGGATGACCTTGCTCCAGCGAAGCTGTTCGATATCGAAGGAATTGAGACCTTTATCGTGTTTGGATTTGACCTCCACTCCGCAGCCCAAAACCTTCAGAAGGTCGATGATGATATCGTTATTGAAAATCTTATTATAATCCGCCTTCAAGCAATTCAAAATCTTACCACGAATAGGGATGATGGCCTGAAATTCCGCATCTCTTCCCTGCTTACAGGAACCCAGAGCGGAATCACCTTCCACGATGTAAATTTCCCGTCTGGTTACGTCCTTTGTACGGCAGTTAACGAATTTTTCCACACGGTTATTCATATCCAGATTGCCTGTCAGCTTTTTGCGGATGTTGATACGAGTGTTTTCCGCTGTTTCTCTGCTGCGCTTATTGGCCAATACCTGTGCAGCGATCTTATCGGCATCCATTTTATTTTCAATGAAATAAATTTCCAGCTGCTGACGGAAAAATTCTGTCATCGCTTCCTGAATAAATTTATTGGTAATGGATTTTTTGGTCTGGTTTTCGTAGCTGGTCACCGTGGAAAAGGAGTTGATGACCAAAATCAGACTATCCTCGATATCTGCAAAGGTGATCTTCTTTTCATCCTTTTTATACAGATTGTTATTTTTCAAATATTTATCGATGGCGAAAACGAAAGCATTTTTCACTGCCTTGTCAGGGGAACCGCCATATTCCAAAAAGCTGGAGTTATGATAATATTCCAGCACATTCACATGATTATTGAAGCAAAAGGCTGTTTCGAATTTCAGCTTATATTCCGGCTTATCTTCTCGGTCACGACCTCTGGTCTCCGTCTGCAGATAATGCACAGAAGTCAGTCCCTTTTCACCGCTCAGCTCCGTCAGATAATCTCTAATACCGTTTTCGTAGCAATAGTGGAAGGTCTCACCGCTTTCCTCATCATACAGCTCGAAGAGCAGACCTGCATTCACCACCGCCTGTTTTTTCAGCACATCCTGGAAATATGCCAAAGGGATATGAGTATCTGTAAAAACATCCCGATCAGGACGCCAGGTAATCTGTGTACCTGTGGGGTGTTTTTCCGCCACTTCCTTCATCAGACCGCCTACATTTTCCCCCTTTTCAAAATGGAGCTGATAACACATGCCATCCCGATAGATGACCGCCTCCATAAATTCGGAAGCATACTGGGTAGCACAAGTGCCCAGACCATTCAGACCCAGGCTGAATTCGTAATTTTCGCCCGTGTTGTTCTGGTATTTGCCCCCTGCGTAAAGCTCGCAGAAAACCAGTTCCCAGTTGAAACGGTCTTCCTTGGGGTTATAATCCACGGGGATCCCACGGCCATGGTCCTTTACCATAATAGACTGGTCTTTATAACGGATGATTTCGATCTTTTTGCCAAAACCCTCCCTTGCCTCGTCGATGGAATTGGAAAGGATCTCAAAAAAGGCGTGTTCACACCCATCCAGACCATCGGAACCAAAAATGACCCCGGGGCGCAGGCGGACACGATCCGCCCCTTTCAGAGATGTAATACTTTCGTTATTATAGTTTGAATTTTGCTGCTTCTTCATAGGGACATCTGCTCCATTTCTTTTCCGCGCAGACCCAATATCTTGAAAAAAGCACAGTCTGCGCCACTATATCTAACTTTACAGGACTTGGAAGGATGTGTCAAGGGAACACTTTCGATTTCTTCCGCCTTTTCGGAAATCGATTGCTTTTTCCCACAGTTCCTGATACAATATATTGATTATTGTATAAATCAAATATTCTCTGGGGACGTACTCAAGTGGTTGAAGAGTCCAGACTCGAAATAGTCACACCTATTTGGTAGTCCCTTTGCCGGAAACCCTTGATTTTATAGGATTTCTGTGGTATTCTTAACTTAATATTTTTCTCTGTTCTCCCCATTAGTTCTCCCCTTTTTCCAGGATGCTAATGATGAGATAAAATTTGGAGATGTACCCAAGGGGCTGAAGGGTCTGCACTCGAAAACGAAGTTGCTATCTGGTAGTCCCAGAGCTAGAAACCCTTGATTTCAAAGGATTTTTAAGTTATTATTATTTTGATTTTTTCTTAGTTCTCCCCATCAGTTCTCCCCATTTTCCAGAGTACTGATGTTGAGATAAATCTTTGGAGATGTACCCAAGCGGCTGAAGGGACTGGTCTCGAAAACCGGCAGGCGGCTCAAAAAGTCGTGCGTGGGTTCAAATCCCACCATCTCCGTAGAATAAAAGTCAGTAGTTAGTTTTATAACTGCTGACTTTTCTTTTTGTCATCAGAAGCAAAACCTAAACCAGTTAACATCGCATCTGCAGAAATCAGCTTTGAACTGTAATCCAAATGAGCATAAATATTTGCAGTTGTCGAAAAATCACTGTGGCCAAGCCATTCCTGAATTTGCTTCATCGGAACGCCATTTTTCAAAAGTAATGATGCGCAACTATGCCTAAGATCGTGAAACCTGATGTGTCTTAATCCATTTTTATCAAGCAATTTGGGAAATCCCCAGGTTATATAATGAGGCTTCATTAAATCTCCAATTTCATTAACACATACATAGCCTATATAATCTTTTATATAGCTTCGTCCGCATAAACGGCGATTTTCCTCCTGTTCCTCCCTCAACGCAAGAAGTCTTTCTCTTGCAAAAGGAACAAGCGGCAATGTACGTCTGCTCGATTTAGTCTTTGTAGTATCAGATGCAACCATAACAAGTTTACCATTCACATTACATTGCGTAACTGTATGCCGTACTGTAATCGTATTCTGCTCAAAATCAATCGCGTCCCATTTCAGTCCAATCACTTCACTTCGACGCAATCCATAAAAAGCTCCAAATAGAATGGGCAACTCTAATTTCGTTCCCTTTGCTGCTTCAAAAAGTGCATTAATCTCATCCGCATCATAGAAACTACCAACATAATGTTCTCTTTTCGGACGCTCAACCTTATCAGCTGGATTTGCATCAATCAAGTCAATCTTAACAGCATACTTAAGTGCCTTGTGAATGTTTGCATGATAATGAATAACCGTAGAAGCACTGACACGCTCAAGTTCATAGAGATAGAATTCCTGAATATCCTTTGCAGTTAAGCTTTTAAGAGTAATTTCTTTTTCGCGGAAATAAGGTGCTATAATTCTCTCAACCATATTTGAATACGAAGCAAATGTCGGAATTGCAATCGATCCTTTGATAATATCGAGCCATTTTTCCATGTAGTCTGCAAATAACATCTCTTCATCTATCCCCTTGGTATCTTCGGGAATGAAATTTTTCTTTACATCCGCCAGAAATGCCTCTGCACGTTTTTTGTTTCCTTTCACAGGAAATCCAGTAGAAATCCACTTAGTTTTTCTTTTGCCACAAGAATCCTTGTAGTTCAATACAGCATAATAATATCCTTTCTTTTCACGAAGATGTCCTGCTACCATACAATTCCTCCTTTTTATGCAAAGCAGAAACACCTACCTATACCCGAATCCTATTATACCAGGAACAGGTTTGAATGAAAAAAATCTCTAACACACATTTCTATATATTTTATCATTTCATTCTTAACCAGATGTTTCTCCGCATCCGATACAAAGATATATAAAAAGATGAGCCTTGGGGATACGATAGGCCCTTCCCACCTTAAGACAGCAAATTTTTTCTTCTTTTAAAAGTCGATACCCTGTTTTCGTGCTAATCCCCAAAACCTCACACATCTGTTCAACAGTCATAATATCAGGATAGTTTTTCAACATCAGCTTGTATGCATCTTTCTGAGAAATATTTGTTTTGTCCATAGCCCTCCCCCTTAAATTACACTATCATTCCATCTTCTTTCCATTTAACAAGAAAAAAACAGGTAAATCCCTTTTCTACAAATGAATTCACCTGTTTTTTCCTCGTTATTTTCATTCTTGAATTGTCAAGTCAAGTGCAACGATACAGAAAAATAAACTTCATAAGGG
>CALCGT010000066.1 GCA_937901125.1 uncultured Clostridia bacterium
ACCAGACTATGAGTCTTTTTTTATCTGTTGCACTTAGATTGTAAATTCAAGATCATAAAAAAAGCCTTAGACTCGTAGAATCTAAGGCGCTATGTTTGCTCTGGAAATTGCTTTCGTCCTATCCCATTTCACTGCTTTCGCAAGTAGTTTCAGTGTATATCTGTTTCGAAAGCCTTTCTATACGAAACTCCTAATTATTCGTTGTCAACTTTGTACATGTGTTTGATCAGATCCAGAACTTTATTGGAATAACCCCATTCGTTGTCGTACCAGCAAACCAGTTTTACGAAATGATCGTTCAGGGCGATACCGGCTTTTGCATCGAAAATGGAAGTATGGGGGTCTGTCAGGAAGTCTGTAGAAACCACATCATCTTCTGTATAATCCATGATACCTTTCATTTCATTTTCGCAAGCTTTTTTAATAGTTGCTTTGATCTCATCATAAGTTGCGGGTTTTTCCAGACGGCAGGTCAGGTCAACAACAGATACGTCTACAGTAGGAACACGGAAGGACATACCTGTCAGTTTGCCAGCCAGTGCAGGGATAACTTTGCCTACTGCCTTTGCAGCGCCTGTGCTGGAAGGGATGATATTTGTAGCAGCTGCACGACCGCCTCTCCAGTCTTTTCTGGAAGGACCGTCTACTGTTTTCTGTGTCGCTGTGATGGAGTGTACTGTTGTCATCAAACCTTCCACGATGCCGAAGTTATCATTGATAACTTTGGCCAGAGGTGCCAGACAGTTTGTTGTACAGGATGCATTAGATACAATTCTCATATCTTTTGTATATGTTTCATGGTTTACACCCATTACAAACATAGGCGCATCAGCAGAAGGAGCAGAAATGATAACCTTTTTTGCGCCGCCTTCAAAGTGCTGTGCCGCCTTTTCCATTGTAGTAAACAGACCTGTAGATTCCAGAACGTATTCAACGCCTGCATCTTTCCAAGGGATATCTTTGGGGTCCATGTAGTTATAAACGATCACTTCATGACCATTTGCGATCAATTTGCCGTCTTTTTCTTCCAGCTGCCCCTGGAAACGACCATGTGCAGAGTCGTATTTCAACATATAGATCATGTAATCCACATCAATGAAAGGGTCATTGACTGCAACGATATTCATATCCCCACGTTCCAGTGCTGCACGGAAAAACAGACGACCGATTCTACCAAAACCATTAATACCAACTTTAGCCATAAAAAATTCCTCCTCAAAATTTGATTCTATTGTGTGGGACATTTTTTATCTATCGGCATCAAAAACGTCCTATTACACATAGTATACCACAAAATATTATTTTCACAACAAAAAAATAGAAAAAACTGCCTATTTTCCGAAAAAGTACATAGAGAGTACATAGATAAAAGTTTTGGCGAAAGAAATAAATGCAAAATGCTGCTTTTCCTCCGCCAAACAATTGGATTTTCCGGAATAACTGCTAACAGTTTTTCCTTTTTTTCTTTTTTTATTCAAAATCAATATTCATCATTGCGGATCAGATCGATGATGCTCAGTGTCAGCAGAGCTGCGGAAACTGCCAGAGACACTGCGCTTACAACCAAACGAGATACTTTCATGTTCTTCCCTCCTCTAAAAATAGTTGCTTTTCATTTGGAATTATTTTATCATGTTAACCAGTAGTTGTAAAACGAATTCGTAAAATTTTCATGTTAAGGATGTGTTTTTATGATATTTTTTGGCGGGATCGCCCAAGGAAGAAAAGACTTTGATTTTTTTCACAAGACGATGATCTGTAAAAAATGCGGACGCTACAGTAGTATTTCTGTTTTTATGGTTTATACCTATTTCAGTTTCTTTTTCATCCCCCTTTTCAAGTGGGGCAAAAAATATTACGCCATATCCAATTGTTGCAATACTGTCTATGCCATCAATCAGGAAATGGGACGTTCTATTGAACGAGGAGAAGCTGTCACTCTACGGGAAGAAGATTTAAAAATCATCGGGATGAACAGCAGTAGAACCAACAACTGCCCCGACTGCGGGTATCTTTTGACTCCCGAATATGAATACTGCCCTAAATGCGGCAAAAAGCTCTAAAAACAAAAGACAGGATTTATCCTGTCTTTTTTATTCCAATGCTTCCCGCATTTGGGACAACACCCGCTTTTCGATACGAGAGACCTGAACTTGGGAGATACCAATACACTTTGCCACATCCGATTGTGTCCTGTCCTGAAAATAGCGCATGGTGATGATCTGTCTCTCTTTTGCATCCAAATGTTCCAAGGCTTCCATCAGGGAAAGCCGTTCCATTATTTTCTCATTCTCGCTGGTATCTGTCAGTTTATCGATGAGCTGCAGTGGTGTATCTCCGCCGTTTCCTGCCTGCGCAGCGTAGAGACTTTCTACCTCTCGCCCCGATTCCAACGCCAAAAGCAGTTCTTCCTTTTCCACTTCCATTAGATTTGCCATTTCTTGCAAAGTCAATTCCTTGTTTTCTTCTTTTAGTGCTTTTTCCTGCAATTTTTTCGCGCGATAAGAAAGCTCTTTCAGGCTACGGCTGACCTTCACCGTCCCATCATCTCTGAGAAACCGTTTGATCTCGCCCATAATCATGGGAACTGCGTAGGTAGAGAATTTCACATCATAGCTAAAGTCGAATTTTTCAATACATTTCAAAAGCCCAATTGCACCGATCTGATATAAGTCCTCCTGCTCCCCACGACCGTTAAAACGCCGCACAACGCTCCAGATGAGGCCGGAATTTTCCTGCAGCAATTGGTCTTTGGCAGCTGCATCGCCTGCCTGAGCCCTTCTGATGCACTCATAGATATGCTCCATGGAATCACTCCTTTGCAAGGGTCTTTTCCATAAAAATACGGGTGCCTTCACCTACTCTGCTTTCGATGCGGACATTTTCCATGAAGGTTTCCATGATGGTAAAGCCCATGCCAGAACGTTCCATTTCTGGCTTGGAGGTATAAAGGGGCTCACGTGCCTGTTCCACGTTTTCAATCCCCTCTCCTTTGTCTGCCACCTCTATGTAAATGTGGTTTCCTACATAGCCGCAGAATAGCTCCACCATGCCTGTATTTTTCTCATACCCATGGATGATGGCGTTTGTGACTGCCTCGGAAACAGCCGTCTTTACATCCGTCATTTCAGAAATGGTTGGGTCTAATTGTGTCAAAAATCCTGCGGCAAACAAACGGGCAAAGCTTTCATTTTCCGATTTTGCGCTGAAAAAAACACGGGCTTCATTTTCAAACTGCATCACTTTCCCTCCCTTCTGCATAGGCAATGGCTTCCTTTAGGGTCGGGAAGGACGGCAGTAAGCGGGATAGTCCCGAAAGACGAATGATCTCCTCTATTTTTTCATTGGGACAGGTAATGGCAATGCGTCCGCCCAAAGACTGGATCTGTTTGTATCTCCCGATCATTACTCCGATGCCGGAACTGTCCATGAATGTGACTTCCTGAAAGCCGAAGATGATATTTCGTCCCCCCATTTGTTCCAAGGCACTTTCCGTCTGGCGGCGCAGTTCTGAAGCGGTATGATGGTCGATCTCTCCTGATATCTGTATAATGAGTGTTTTATTTTTTCGTTTGAATTTCAGTTCCATAAATAATTCCTCCTTTTCCAAAATGATACCTGATGGAATACCTGTTTTTTGCTTCATTTCACCGCAATTTTTCTTCTTTTTCGATATGTCCCAAGGATTTTGGACACAAAAACTATTATTCAGACACGCACTAGACACGCACAGACAGCACATCTTTCCCATAAAATAAACTATCCCCTTGATCGGAGGTGTGCTCCGTGTTCCTGTTTCTGCTCTGTATCCCCTGCTGCTGCGCTTTTTCTTCCTCTGGCTCTTTTCCAAAACCCTTATCCAAGGAAGAAGAGCAGAGGTTCCTTTTGCAATTCAAAAATGGTACCCCCGAAGAAAAAGAAGCCGCCAAACAGGAATTGATCTTACACAATCTACGGCTAGTCGCCCATATCGCCAAAAAATATAACAATATCCAAAGAGATTCGGAAGAACTGATCTCTATCGGTATCATTGGGCTGATCAAAGCAATCTTATCCTATGACAATGAAAAAAGCATACGCTTGGCTACGTATGCTTCTCGTTGTATCGAAAACGAAATTTTGATGTCTTTGCGGCTTTCAAAAAAATTCCAGAATGATATTTCTCTCCAAGAGCCCATTGGCACAGACCGAGACGGCAACGAGATCGTCATGTTGGATGTCATCAACAGCGATACCCCCGATTTTGCCGACCAGCTAGAACTTTCCATGCAATCCCAGAAAATGCTGCAAGCCATCCAGGAAAAGCTTTCCGAACGGGAACAGATTGTAGTTACGCTGCGCTATGGTCTATGGAATCTGGATGAACTGACCCAGCAGGAAATTGCGGAAAGGCTGGGGATTTCTCGTTCCTATGTTTCCCGCATCGAAAAAAAGGCATTGAAAAAACTCAATGCTGCTTTGAACGAATAACAGGGCTTTGCCCTGCTACATACCCTTTTTCTTTTCCTTTCAAAAAAAGAAAGCAGACCTGAAACCAGGCCCGCTCAACTCTTCTTATTTAAAATGGCTGCCATCCGCAATAACGCGCAATGCATTTTTCAATGCTGCAACTTCCTCTTCTGTAAAACATTTCAAAACTTCTTCATTTACTTCATCAATGATCTTTGTTATAGGCTCCTGCAACTGCTTGCCCTTTTCCGTAGGGACGACACGAACTTCTCTTCTGTCTTCCCGATTGATCACGCGATCGATAAGGCCTTTTTTCTGCATTCTATCCAATACGCCGGAGATCGTAGAAGTTTCCAGGCAAAGGATCTCGGAAATCTGTTTTGGTGTTGCAAATTCATTCTGCCACAAACAGCTCAACACACCATACTGAGAAGGTGTCAGATCATATTCGGAAAGTTTTCCGCTCAGATACTGGAAAACCGTATGCTGTGAAGTTGTCAGCAAATAGTTGATACATTGTGTCAATTCCATAGTTTTACCATTCTTTCATTAGGATACTTCTAGGATATCTTTATTTCGACAGAAAATCAAGTTTTTTATTTTATATCTACAGGAATTTTGCGGAGCATATCGAATTTTTTCACAGGTCTGTCAAATTTTACCTTCAAAATCTCTTGAGGATGGGGGGCAGAATCTACCTGTTCCCCTGCTTCATTGACAATTTCAGTAACCACCATAGAGAAAGAATCCCCTTTAGCAGGCATCACTTCGATCTCTTCCCCCACGGAAAATTTATTTCTCTGTTCCACAACGGCGAAGCCTGTAGCTTCGTCCCAATTCTCCTGCACCATACCGATGAAATCATATTCACGAATATAGGAGTTATTTGTATATACCTGCTGGTTGCCGTCGGGTTTGCCATAGTAGAAGGCGGTTGTATATTCCCTGTGGCTTGCCTTGGAAACCTCTGCCAGATAGTAAGGTAGACGTTCTGCATAGCGCTTCGGGTCTGTGTAATAATCATCAATGGCCTGACGATAGGCTTTTACCACTGTGCCAACATAGAAAGGGGTTTTCATGCGCCCTTCGATCTTCAGGCTGTAGATGCCTGCTTTATCGATATCGGGGATATGCTCGATCATGCAGAGGTCTTTGGAGTTATAGATATAAGTTCCTCTTTCATTCTCTTCGATAGGCATATATTCCCCGGGTCTAGTTTCCTCCACCAGATGATATTTCCAGCGGCAGGGATGGGCACAAGCCCCTTTATTGGCATCTCTGCCTGCAAGATAGTTGCTCAGCAGGCATCTGCCGGAATAGGAAATACACATGGCACCATGGACAAAGGCTTCGATTTCCATATCTGCAGGGATGCTGTCACGGATTTGTCTGATTTCTGTCATAGAAAGTTCACGGGCAACAACCACACGTCTGGCGCCCAACTGATACCACATCTGTGCAGATTTGTAGTTTGTGTTGTTTGCCTGAGTGGAAACATGGATCTCCATATTAGGAACAGCTTCCCTTGCAACAGAGAATACCCCCAAATCAGAAATAATGAGGGCATCTACCCCAATCGCTTCTACTGCTTTAAAATACTCTGCCATGCCCTCGAAATCGGGGTTATGGGCAAAAATATTGGCTGTCACATATACCTTAACGCCATGGTCATGAGCAAATTTTACCCCTTCTGCCATGGTGTCCATATCAAAATTTTTCGCTTTGGCTCTGAGACCATAGGCTTCACCCCCGATATAGACTGCGTCTGCGCCATAGAGTACAGCAATCTTCAGTTTTTCCAAATCACCGGCCGGTGCCAGCAATTCCAGTTTTTTCTTATTCTGCATCATCAGCTTCTCCTTCTGTTTCAACTTTCGGTTCTTTCCATTCAATTTCTTTTTTCTTATAGCACAGAGCAACACCATCCCCAATGGGAATAATAGATGTTTCCAGTGCATCATGATGGGTGATCTCCCAGAGGAAATTTCGCAGCCTTTTATGAATCGTACGTTGTCTGCGGGGCACGCTGAAGCGAGTCTGGGCGATGGTACCGCCCTGTAGCACATCATCGACGATCAACAGACCGCCCACGGGCAAAAGCCGCAGGCAATGGGCCAGAAATGCCTGATACTGACCTTTTGCCGCATCCATAAAGATCACATCATAGGGGCCTTCCAAGGCAGGAAGAATATCTGCCGCATCCCCTTCCAAAATTTTGATCTTATCTTCCAAGCCCATGCGTTTAATATTTACACGGGCATCCTTCAGCATCACTTCATATCGGTCGATGGTAGTCACTGTACCCTCTTCCGGCAAATAGCGGCACATGAGCCCTGCGGAAAAAGCAACAGCTGTACCAATCTCCAAAATATTTTTTGGCTTCTGCATGGTCAGCAGAACGCTCAGAAGACGTGCCACTTCGGGAGGCACAATAGGCACCTCCGCAGCCATGGCTTCCTTCTGGATTTCGCCCAACACACCATCGTACATCGGCTGCACCGTACGCAGATAGGCATTCATTGTATCATCCGTTACATAATTCATGTTTTTCTCTCCTATTTTCTATCACTGGGCGCTGGCATTATATGCTTCCTTAGCTGTCAGGAATTGTTCGTAAGTTTCGCAGTAAACATGGTTATCTTTGCCCACTGCTTCCACAACATAGTACAGGTAATTGTTTTCTTCGGGATAAAGGGCTGCCTTGAAGGAGGATTCCCCGGGGTTGGAAATAGGTCCCAGTGGCAAGCCCTGATTTTTTCTCGTATTGTAGGGGGAATCCATATTCAGATCTTCCTGTGTCAGTTCACCGGAGGTTTTCCCAACCGCATACAATACTGTGGCATCGATACCAAGAGACATGTTCTCTTTCAAACGATTATAAATGACACCTGCAGCTCTGGGACGTTCATCGGCGACCTTGATTTCCTTTTCGATCATGGAAGCGATGGTCACGATCTCATCCAAAGAGTATTCGCTTGCTTCTACAGCTTTCTGATATTCTTTTGTATACATTTTATCAAAGCGAGCCAGCATGGCGTTGATAATATCATGGGCTGTCATGCTTTCGTGGAGGAAATAAGTATCCGGGAAGAGATAGCCTTCCAGTTTATATTCTCTATTGGGCAGGTCTTTCAGGAAATCATAATCAAAGGTGCCGTTGTTGCATTCATTGATAAATTCTTCTGTCGTGCAAATTTCCGTTTCTGCTACCTTTGCGGCGATTTGCTGTAAGTTATACCCTTCCGGAATAGTAATTTTCAGATTTGCCGCTATCTTGCCACTTTGCAGCAGTTCCATGATCTGACGTTTTGTCAGACCTGTATCCACTTCATAGGTGCCGTGCTTATAGGTGCCGTCGAATCCTTCCAGCTTACTGGTCATCTTGAAGCCAAATACGCTGTGGATGAGCTTATTCTCTTTCAGGATCTTTGCAATTTCTTCTGTGCCTGCACCTTCCGGAATGGTGATAGTGACAGTTTGTCCGCTCAATTCTACTTCTTCTGTAGGCGGATTCATAAGATGATTCATAAATGTAAAGGAAAGCAACCCGACGATCAGAGCAACCACCAAAACGATCAGCCCTTTTGCAAAGCCGGTCAGATGACGTTTCTTCCAATGCTTGCTCTTTCGTTGGGGGGCAGAAGAATGATTTCTGCTTTCTCTGGCGGGGCGAGCCTCTCTGGCAGGGCGTTCTCTGCGTGTTTCTTCGTGATAGGGTTCCCTTGTCTCTCTGGAAAATTCAGCCCTTCTGGCAGCTGCCCGCTGTTCATATTCCGTAAAGCTGTTTTGTTCCTGCACAGGCTCTTCTCTTTTGGGGATGCTTGTCTGTTCATGAGAACTACGCAGAGGCTGACGCTCCTCTCTGACAGGATATCTTGTATTCCCATCTATGGTATATCTATCTCTCCGAGGATATCTGGTTTCGGAGTATTCATTTTCTCTATCGAATCTATCATCCATACGCGATGCTCCTTTCTTCTTTCCATCGTATTATTATACATTTTTCTCCCGCATCGTACAACCTTTTCTTACAATATAAAGGAATTCAACTTTTTCTTTTTCATTTTTCTTAAGATTATTGCAGAAATCCCTAGCTTTGCTATAATGAAAAATGGAAAAAAATCGAGAGGAGAATTTCCGTGAATTATCAAGAGTGTATCCATTATTTAGAAGAAGAAGTCGGCTTTGGTTCTGTACCGGGGCTGGAACGTATAAAATTACTTTGTGAAAAACTGGGAAACCCCGAACAGAATCTTTCCGTAATCCATATCGCAGGAACCAATGGGAAAGGTTCTGCTGTTGCCATGCTTGCTTCCATCCTGAAAGAAGCTGGATATCGCGTCGGAACCTATACCTCCCCCCATCTGGAACGCTATAATGAACGTTTTCTCATCAATGGTGAGGAGATCTCCGATGATGATTTTGCCAGAGAGATCACTTTGATGAAGGAAATCTGCGAGGAACTGGAGGCAGAGGGCAAGCCTGTGCCCACCCTTTTTGAAATCGTTACCGGTGCAGCATTCCATTATTTCTCCGAACAGAAGGTGGATGTATTGATTCTGGAGGTAGGTCTCGGAGGTAAATATGATGCTACAAACGTAGTGGCTGTCCCCCTCCTTTCACTCATTATGTCCATCAGCATTGACCATACGGATTTTCTTGGGGATACCATCGAAAAAATCGCCGCTGAAAAGGCGGGCATCATCAAGAAAAATTGCCCTGTAGTGTTGTATTCTCAGGATGATATGGTATATAATATAATTAAGGATGTGGCAGACCAGATGGATGCTCCATTCTATTGTTTGAATGATGCAGAGATCGATGTCGCTTCACAAACGCTGGAAGGGACTGTTTTCTCTGTCAAAAATAAATCGATATCTTTGGAAAATCTGGAGTTGTCCCTATTGGGGTCTTATCAGATCGGCAATTGTGTGGCTGTTCTGGAAGCCTGCAATGTTCTCGGGAAAAGAGGTTTGACTCTTTCCGAGGTGGCAATCCGTCAAGGGCTGAAAAATACCCATTGGGCTGGCAGAATGGAGATTTGCAGCAGAGATCCCTTGGTAATCCTGGATGGTGCCCATAATGCTGATGGTATTGCACAGCTGGCAAAATCCCTTTCCATTTATTTCAAGGACAAAAAAGTCACCCTGATTCTTGGCGTTTTGGGCGACAAAGAATATCAAAAAATGGCGGAGTATATCCTCCCTTATGCCGATTCTGTCATTCTGACAGAACCCCACAGTGAACGAAAGCTAGACGTATTTTCTCTGGCTCGTTCCATTTCCAATCATAAAGGCACGATTTATACGGAAAAAGAGATTGAAAACGCTTACGAAACAGCCCTTTCTATTATCCCTGCAGATGGTATTATCCTTTGTTGCGGTTCTCTTTATATGATCGGTGCCATGAGAACCTATATTTCCAACAGAAGCATTTGAAACGGAGGAATGACCCGTGTTTAATTTTAAAGATGAATTGAGTAGATTCCAGCCCATTATGGAAATCGACCAGATCGAAGAATCCCTGCACCCTTCTCAGATGCAGGATTTGCTGGATATTTTGCAACATATCGCAAAAGAAAAAAAGCAGGCACCCCCTCAGGAGTAAGATAAAGGAGAGAATGACATGAAATGCCCGAATTGCGGTTTTGAATTTTTCGAGGGCTGCCATTGTCCCGACTGTGGGGTCGATGTATATGTGTTCCGTAAAGCGCGCGGCGCGTCCATTCGTTTGTATAACGAAGCCCTTGGCCTGGCAGAGGAAAAAGATCTTTCTGGCGCTGCGGCAAATCTGGAACAGAGCCTTCTTTTTGATAAAAATAACGTACAGGCAAGAAACCTGCTGGGTCTAATCTATTGTGAAACAGGCCGGATCGCCGATGCCCTGAAGCATTGGATCATCAGCAACTCTATCCTGACGGATGGCAACGCAGCCTCCGGCTATATCGATTATCTGCAGAAAAACGGCAGAGAGATGGAAAAGTGCAACGATGCCATCCGTATGTATAATCAGGCGATTAATTATCTGAAACAGGGCAGCGATGACCTTGCTATCATCCAGCTGAAAAAATCCATCGACAATAATCCTGATTTTGTGGATGCCTATAATTTGATGACTCTTTGCTGCATTGAGGATAAAAATATCAAACGTGCCATGCACTTCAATGATATCGTGTTGAAACGAGATATCCGCAATCCTCTTGCCCTCCATTATGCCCAGCTGATCGGCAATTCTCCTGCCCCTTCTCCTCTGAAGAAGCAGGAAAAGGCAAAATCTGTTGTGAGCGTAAAAAAAACCGACAGCAATCCGCCGATTCCCCGTTATAAACGAAAGGAAAAAACCAACAGTGTATTGGAAAAACGGGATCTGCTGGCATTTTTGGCTGGTATTGCAGCGGCAGCGGTCGTTATCCTTGTTTTGATCGTCCCTGCTTTGAATGAAAGCAAAAACGCAAAGATCAAAGAACTGGAGACGGCCGTGGAAAACTACGCCGGGGAAACTAATATGACACCGGAAGAAGTTTTAGAAATGCGTACGGAGCTAACAAAGCTGCAGGAAGAAAACAAATTGCTCCGCAGCGAAGAAAACAAGCAGGCAAACCTGGAATTGCTGGAAACTGCAGTAGCACAGATGACGGACGGCGATTATGAAGCCTGCGTTTCCACGCTGGATTCCATCGATACCGTAAGCTTCAGCGAAGAAGATCTTTCAAAATATAATTCTGTGAAAACAACTGCCTACCCTAAAGCAGCCGACGCTTACTATACAAAAGGCAAGAGTCAGTTCCTGAGCAATAATTTTACAGAAGCAAAAACCTATCTGGAAACAGCATTGAATTATACCAGCAATGAAAATTTTGTGGATGATACAATCTACTATCTGGCAAAGATCGCAGAAGAAGATGGCGATAACGAGACAGCAAAGAAATATTATAACCGTATCATCAGCGAATTCTCAGACTCTAATCAAATCAGTAATGTAAGGAATGCACTGGAACAGTTGAACAAAGCACAGTGAAAACAGGCTCCTCTTTTATAGAGGAGTTTTTTTATTGTAATTCTCCTCGGGGTCATTCCTTTGCCAAAACAATAGGGAAAATCCCAATGGATTTTCCCTATTTTAATTCTTTTTTATCCCTTTTCAACTGTTCAATACTTTGAAACCATCACTGTATACCAAAGTCATTGCCGCCCCAAAGTTCATCATCGGGAATCTGTACCCCGCCATTAGGGTCGTTTCCATCCGGCACAGAAGGTGTTACAGGCTGTTCCGGCTCTGTCGCTGCTCCGCCAGTATGGGACAGATCGCAGGTTTCGTTTACCTTGATATCCAGCTTACCGCCGGGAATGGTCGTAGGCTTGCCTTTGATATTGCCGCTGCTGTCTACTGCCAGTACCACTTGCATGGTGCTGTCTGTCGGACAGTTGGGAGAAGCGATCTTGCCACTTTCCTTGCAAACAACATAGGATTTGTGCATGGTACATGTACCGCCGTTGTCACCCTTGAAATCGGTGGTCACATAATCGCTATGGGTACCATAGCCATAGTAATCGCTGTTGCACAATTCTGTAGGTGTCAGGCCTGTTGCAGTACAGTAGGAACGCGTTGTCAAACCATCAGGCTTTTCGAATTCCTTGTTTTTCAGGCCCTGATCGTAATGGATCTCGGACATGACGGATTTCCAGATCCGCAGATGGGCATTGCCTGCGTTTTTGATTTCCTTCTGGGTATCGTAACCCATCCAGATACCTGCTGTGTAATAGGGCGTGTAGCCATAGAAGGTCAGGTCGATGCTATCGTTGGTCGTACCTGTTTTACCAGCTACATTCATGCCGCTGATGGCTGCCTGTGTGCCAGTACCTTTTGTGATAACATCACGCATCATATCTGTCAGCAGGAATGCTGTTGTTTCTTTCAGTACTCTATGTGTTTCCTGATCGCTGTTATCCAGCAACACATTACCTTCGTGGTCGTAAACCACCGTATAGAACATAGGTTCATAATAAGTACCGCCGTTAGCAATGGTTGCGTATGCCGCTGTTTCTTCCAGAACGGAAACCCCTTGGGTTAAGCCACCCAGTGCAGTTGTGGCCGCTTTATCTCTTTCGTCAATCGTTGTAAAGCCAAAGTCCAACAAATACTGATATGCAGTATCTGCACCGACCATATTGAAAGTCTTGACTGCCAATACGTTCATGGAATGCCAGATACCCTGACGAACTGTTGTAGGGCCAATATATTTGCCGTCCCAGTTTTTAGGAGACCAGCTGCCGTATGTGACAGGTTCATCGACGATGATAGAACCAGGCATCAGCTTGCCTGTATCAATGGCAGGTGCATAAGCCGCCAAAGGTTTCATGGTGGAACCCTGCTGACGCAGCGCCTGAGTGGCACGATTGAATACGGAATCGCCGGGCTTTTCGCCGCGACCGCCAACCAGTGCCTTCACTTCCCCGTTGCTCTGATCCATGATGACCATAGCCGCCTGCAAGGATTTGGAAACGGTCAACTTATCCAGAACCAGTGTATGGGTATCATCCAGTAATTCTGCCTTTACCGATTCCACAAAGGCATCTACTTCCGCCTGACTGGTTGCTGTCATTTTCTTTTCATAATGGGATTGGCTGTCCACATCATCAGGATTTTTTTCCGTATCCAATACAGAGATCAGATAGGTTACATCCAAAGAGCCATCCCCTGCAGGGAACAAATTATCATTTTTCATGGCAGCTTCTGCAGTTTCCTGCATACTGCTGTCCATGGTCGTATGGATCTGCAGGCCGCCGCTGTAAATCAGGTTAGATGCCTGGGCTTCTGTCATGCTTTTCTTTTCTACCAGATCTTGCTTGATCTGCTGCACAGCCGCTTCCACAAACCAGTTATGCTTTGCGTTTCCTTCTTCTTCCTGTTTTTCCTTGCATACCAGATGACCATAAACATCCTCTGCAACAGCCGCATCGTGTTCTTCCTGGGTAATATAGTCCAAATCCAGCATTTTTTTCAGAACCGTCAACTGCCGCTTGCGGCTTTCTTCCTCATTCACATCCGGTGCATATTTGCTGGGATTTTTTGTGATGCCGGCGAGACAAGCAGATTCTGCCAAGGTCAGTTCGCTGGCGTGCTTGCCGAAGTAATACTGTGCCGCAGATTCCACACCATGGAGACCATGATGCAGTGCCATGGTATTCAGATACAGCTCCAGAACATATTTCTTTGCTTCTTCCTTGGTGCCAAGCTGTTTTTCCAAGGCATTTTCTAAAGAAACCGCCAGATATTGTTCTTTTATTTTTCTGGTAATGCTCTTTTCATTGTCTCCCAACACATCATTTTTGATGACCTGCTGGGTCAGTGTACTTGCCCCCTGAGAGAAACTCATGGTTTTCATGTTTTCCACCATCGCACGCATGATACCACGCATATCGATACCATTATGTTCGTAGAACCGCTCGTCCTCGATAGCAACAACTGCATTCTGCATATTTTTGGTGATGGCCGAAAGCTTCACATATTCACGGTTTTCTGAACCATGGAGCTTATCTACAGCTTCCCCATCGGCGTCATAGATGACAGAGGTATAGGAATCCGGCATAACATCGGACGTATTAAGCATTTCCGTGCTTTGTAAGATACCAAAGACCGTACCCAAAACTGCGCCCGCAACAGCAAACCCGATCACTACTGCAACGACCAGCAATACTTTCCCGATCTTGCCATTTACCGTGCGCTTCTTTCTGCGCTTTCTGCGTTTTTTACCTGATGTATTTCTGGAGGATGTACGGTTGGTTCGCTGAGAACTGCTTCTTCCCGAAGAACTTCTTCTTTCGGCAGAGTCGGTTCTTCGGCCGGAACCATCCAAGGATCTCCTCCTGTGTTGAGATTCACTCATAGTATAAAGCCTCCTGTTTGTCCTTTCTTTACCAAACGGTTGGAAATAAATTCATAAACCGCCACTTTACAAACATTATACTTTTTGATTATAACAAATTTTTTCCGCAAAAGAAAGATATTTTCACAAATATAGTCTGATATTTTATATAAGCTTTGTTTATTTTTTCTTTAAGATGCGTAAAATGCAGGGATTTAACGAAAAACATGTTTTCTTTTCTTTATTCATATTATTGGAAAGGGAGGGTCTGCCTATGAGGAAAAAACGACGAAAGCATAAAAATAAAATCTCACTGCTCTTTCTTTTTGTCCTATGTCTGTCGTTCCTGCTGTTTGCCCTTTTGGAAAATAGATTTCTTCCACCCTTGAAAGAGATCTCCCACATGCAGTGCAAGGCTTTGGCGAACCAGATCATTGATGAAGCAACGGCAGATATTCTGGATAATACCGAATTTTCCGCCTCCTCTCTTTTGATCCAACAAGTGGACGGGGAAAGTTATACTGCAAATACTGCGTTGGTGAATCGTTTTTGCAGTCTACTCAGTTCCGATGTGACCCAAAGATTACAGGAGCTGCCAAAAGAAATAATACATATCCCCATTGGTGCAGCTACAAACTGGAGCTTCTTTTCCAATATGGGACCGGAGATCCCTTTTACCCTTATCCCTATGGGCATGGCAAAGGTGGATTATGAAACAGACTTTTCTTCTGTTGGCATCAACCAGATCAATTATAAGATCTGGCTGGATCTTTCTATGGAAATAAAAATCGTAAATCCTCTTTATCAGGAAACATTGACTTTACAGAGAAAAATCATGCTGGCTGATCTAATCTTCAGCGGAAAGATACCGGAACATTATTTTCAAATGGGCCGACCAAACGAATATCTATTGACAGAATGAACAAAATGCTAGTATGATAACAGGTAATGAGTTTGATTTGATATGGAGGTAATGAAAATGGTCAAAACATTAAATGAATTTTGGAATGAAGTTGCTTCTATTTGCTATGACAGCAGTGAATATGGCATGATCGCCCAGATCCGTTCCCAGTTCAGAACAAACGAAATCAATAACTTTGTGAATACGTTCCTATCCGGCACCGAAATCTTGAAGGATGGCAAAAATGGTGCTCCCGTCGTTATGAGAGGCAAAGCGGATGATGATAAGGGAATGACAGGCAATGAAGAGATCGATTTCCACGGTCTGCAGCTGTTCGATTACTCCGATGCAAAGGGTGACTGGATGGTGGTAACATTCCCCGACATAGAAACGTTGGAAAAACATCTGCTGAGCGAAGGCGGCGCACTGAACTTTTTCTCTTCCGATATGCTGGTATTTGAAGATGGCGTTTATAAGCCTTTCGAAATCATGTTCAACGGCGACAATGACACAGTGATCCCCATCGACAAAGATTCCTTTGATACCCCCTTAGATATTTCCGCTATGCAGGATCGTATCTGGGTAAGATGGATGAATCCGAAAGAACTGGAACCCCTGACAGATGAAGAAGTAGAAGCATATAAGCGTTCCATTGGGAAATAAAGTCGTTTGACGCAGTCAAACTATTACGAAGGCGTACAAAAGGGAATCTTTTGGAGTACTGACCACCTTTGTGGAGCATATTCATAAAAGAAAAGCACCCCATTAGGGTGCTTTTTTTGTTCAATCCAATTTTTCAAAAAAGCGTCTTTCGTATTCTTCTGCCAGTTCTTCCCTAAAATCAGGATGAGCAATAGCGATCAGTGCTTTTGCTCTTTCCCGCAGCGTTTTTCCCCAAAGCTGGGCAATGCCATATTCCGTAACAACATAATTGACTTCTGTACGAGGGGTCGTCACGCAGGCACCATGATCGATACAGGGTACGATCTTGGAGATTTTGCCGCCTGCTGCTGTGGAAGGCAGTGCGATAATAGCTCTGCCGCCTTTGCTCATCGTCGCACCACGAATGAAGTCCACCTGACCGCCTACGCCGCTAAACTGCATCCCTTTTACCACTTCTGCATTGATCTGCCCCATCAGGTCCACCTGAATGGCAGAGTTGATGGAAACCATATTATCATTTTTCGCGATCACATTGGGATCATTGACATAATCCACACCATGCAGTTCGAAGCAAGGATTATCATTCAGATAATCATACAGTTTCTGCGTGCCTGCAGCGAACGTTGCAATACATTTGCCTCTGTGCAGTGTTTTCTTTTTATTATTGATGACACCGTTTTTGATGAGGTCAACAATACCGTCGGCCGCCATTTCTGTATGAAGCCCCAGATCTTTTTTATCCTTCAGGAAGGTTACGACCGCATCAGGGATACCGCCGATTCCTAACTGCAGTGTATCTCCGTCATTTACTAGAGAGGCACAGTATTCGCCGATCTTCTTTTCCACGTCAGTAATGACAGGAGGTGTCAACGTGGGCATAGGTCTATCCTCTTCAACGATGATATTAATATCCCGCAGGTGGATGAAAGCATCCCCCATCACGCGGGGCAGGTTTTTATTCAGCTGTGCGATAACGAGCTTTGCATTGTCTCTTGCCCAGGGCAAATGATCGATACAGGTGCCCATAGAACACCAGCCATGTTCATCCGGCTCGGAAATAGAAATCATCAGCACATCCAGACCACCGCGAGCTTCCAGCATCGCAGGATACTGATGGAAGAAACCGGGCATATAGTCTGCTCTGCCGCTTTTTACACATTCTCTTGTGCTACCGCTCAGGAAAAAGCCTGTAAAATGGACATGTTTTTCCATGCCTGGTGCCATATAAGGGGTTTCCTTACGCAAGGACAACAGAAAATGAACATCCACATCCGAATAATTTTCTGCATTTCTTGCCAGTGCATCAGACAGCGCAAAGGGTTCGGAGCTGGCATTGGCGATGGAAATGGTATCACCTGATTTGATATAGCCAACTGCTTCATCGGCAGTTGAGATCTTGCCTGTAAACATATTTTTCCAACTCATTTGATTCATCCTTTCTTATATAAAAAAGTTCGTCAAGATTATTGTATACAAATATTCTATCATAAATCCCTTTGTAGGACAATCTGTGCATGCAAAGGCACAGAAAAAAAGCACCCCCCATTCTGTAGCTCCGCTTAAAAAACATTACTTTTTGTTTATTGATTGCTTAAGTGGAACTGCCAGCGAAAATCCAAATAAGAAAACTGTTAAATTACGCAAAAAACGGATAAACCGTTGAAAATCAAAGATTTATCCGTTTTAGATTTTTCCTTATTTGGATATGCCTTTTAAGGTGTACTAAAAAGGCATATAGAATGAAAAACTTATGCTTCCTGTACAAAAGAAACCAGTAGGTCGCCCTGGTTTACCTTCTCGCCTTCTTTGATGTAAATCTTGTCGATCACGCCGTCCTGATTTGCAACGATAGAAGTTTCCATCTTCATTGCTTCTACTGTCAGTAGAGGCTGGTTCTTCTTCACTTCTTCGCCCTCTTTTACCAGTACTTTGGAAATCATACCGGGGATGGAAGAGCCAAGATGGAAAGGATTATTCTTATCTGCTTTCAGCTTACCATCGCTCTTAACTTCCAGATGCTTATCCAGAACTTTGATCTCACGCATTACGCCGTTGATTTCAAAGGTCAGGGAACGGAAGCCTTCTGCGTTGGGTTCGGACATATCGATATATTTGATCAGGATATTTTTGCCTTCGCCGATTTCGATGGAGGTTTCTTCCCCCTTTGCCAGACCGAAGAAGTAAACATCACTGGTCAGCTTGGATACGTCTGTATAGTATTCCCAGTGTTTGCAGTAGTCATCATATACCCTGGGATACAGGGCATAGGAAATGATATTTCTGGGGTTGATGGACTTCATGGAATGAGCCTCCAGCAGGTATTTTTCGATACCTTCCAGATCAACAGATTCCATCAACGCGCCCGCTCTGCCTTCGATGGGTTTCTGACCTTTCAGAACAATCTTTTGCAGTTCTTCAGGGAAGCCACCTTCAGGCTGACCGATATTGCCCAGGAAATAGTCTACTACGGAATCGGGATAGGATAATTCTGCACCTTCTGTCAGAATATTGTCTTTATTCAGACCGTTTTTGGACATAAAGATCGCCATATCACCTACGACTTTAGAGGAAGGTGTTACTTTCACGATATTGCCCAACAGGTCGTTTGCCTGTTTATACAGGTGTTTGATCTCTTCAAAGTTATCTGCGGAACCCATAGCCTTAACCTGAGCTAGCAGGTTGGAATACTGACCGCCAGGGATTTCATATTTGTAGATTTCTGTATTGGGTGTCTTCATTTCACTTTCGAAACCAGTGAAGATCTGACGTACCCCCTGATAGTAATGGCTCAGTTCTGTCAGCTGGTCAGGATCCAAGCCTGTATCTCTTTCTGTGCCCTTCAGTGCCTCTACAACCGCATTCATGGAAGGCTGAGAAGTCAGAGAGGACATAGACTGGATTGCCAGGTCGGCAATGTCCACGCCTGCTTCTGCAGCCATCAGCACTGTGCTGACACCATTGCCTGTTGTATCATGGGTATGCAGGTGCAGAGGAATATGCAGTTCTTCCTTCAGTGTGCTGAACAGTTTCTTTGCTGCATAGGGTTTCAGTAGACCAGCCATGTCTTTGATCGCAAAGGTATGGCAGCCCAGAGCTTCCAGTTCTTTGGCTTTGCGTACATAGTAGTCCAGTGTATATTTTGTTTCGTTGGGGTCCAGGATATCGCCTGTGTAGCAGATAGCACCCTCTACAATCTTACCTGTTTTCAGAGCTTCTTCGATGGGCATCTTCATATTTTCCAGCCAGTTCAGGCTATCGAAAATACGGAATACATCAACGCCCCGTTCTGCAGATACTTTAATAAATTCACGTACCACGTTATCGGGATAGTTTGCATACCCAACGGCGTTGGAAGCACGCAGCAGCATCTGGATCAGTGTATTGGGCATTGCTTCCCGCAGCTGCTGCAGACGAATCCAGGGAGATTCTTTCAGGAAACGATAGGCAACGTCGAAGGTTGCACCGCCCCATGCTTCTACGGAGAATGCATTTGCCATGGCCATATTTGTTGCAGGAGCTGCAACGATCAGGTCGTTGGTACGCAGGCGAGTTGCCATCAGGGACTGATGGGCATCACGCATGGTCGTATCTGTTACATAGAGGCGTTTTTCCTTCAACAGAGATTGGGTGAAGTCCTTTGCGCCCATTTTCAGGAAAGCATCTCTTGCGCCCTGTACAGGAATGGTAGAACCATCTTCTGCCTTGCCGAAGGAAGGCACCACGATAGGATCGAATTCAGGCTTCTTGCCCTTGGATTCGTTTACAATCTGATTGCCGATGAATTCAGCGATCTTGCTTGCTCTGTCTTTGCCCAGAACAATATGGAACAGTTCAGGTGTTTTTTCAATGAATGTTGTTGTACATTTACCAGCATTCCAAGTATCGCTCTGCAGTACGTTAATGAGGAAGGGAATATTGGTCTTTACGCCACGGATACGAGTTTCTTTGATCGCACGAACGGCTTTTCTAGTAACCCCTGCGAAGGTTCTGTCGTGGGCGATGATCTTAACCAGCAGGCTATCGTAGAAAGGCGTTACTTCTGCACCCGTGTGGGCTGTACCACCGTCCAGACGGATACCGTTACCGGCAGGAGAACGATATACGCTGATCTTGCCTGTATCGGGCATGAAGTTGTTTGCAGGGTCTTCTGTTGTGATACGCAGCTGAATAGAATAGCCATTACATTTTACATTATCCTGAGAAGCAATGCCGATTTCAGGTGCGCTCAGAGGATAGCCTTCTTCAATCAGAATCTGTGCCTGAACGATATCAATGCCAGTTACTTCTTCTGTTACGGTATGCTCAACCTGAATACGAGGGTTCATTTCAATGAAGTAGTAATTTTCATCGGCATCTACCAGGAATTCCAGTGTACCTGCGTTTTTATAGCCTACATATTTGGACAGTCGAACAGCGTCTGCCAAAATCTTTTCGCGTACAGGCTGGCTTACGGTGAAAGCAGGGGCAAATTCCACTACTTTCTGATGACGACGCTGTACAGAACAGTCACGGTCGAACAGGTGGAGCACATTGCCGTATTTATCGCCCAAAACCTGTACTTCGATATGTTTGGGGTCTCGCAGATATTTTTCTACGAAAATCTTATCATCACCAAAGGCTTTTTTGGCTTCGTTTCTGGCTTCTTCAAATTCCTTCGGCATTTCATCTGCGGAATTTACGATACGCATACCACGACCACCGCCGCCGTTGGAGGCTTTCAGCATAACAGGATAGCCTACCGCCTGGGCTACTTCCATTACTTCATCCAGACTTCTGACTGCATGGTCAACACCAGGGATGATAGGCACATTACATTCGATGGCCATTTTCTTGGAAGAAATCTTGTCGCCCATTTTGTACATAACATCTACATTGGGGCCGATGAAAGCGATCCCTGCTTTTTCGCAGGCTTCTACAAAATCAGGATTTTCGGACAGGAAGCCATAACCGGGATGGATGGCATCTGCGCCCTTCGCCTTTGCGATCTTGATGATATTATCAATATCCAGATATGCGTCCAAAGGACCCTTTTCGGGGTTCAGCATATAAGCTTCATCTGTTTTTGTACGGAACAGTGCGTATTTATCTTCTTTGGAAAAAATACCTACTGTCTGAATGCCCAATTCATTCAGGGCACGATACACACGAATGGCGATCTCGCCACGGTTTGCAACGAGTACTTTTTTAAATTTCTTAATCTGTACATCCTGCATGGGAATTACCTCCTTTTCGTTATTTGTACATAGTGCTTTATTCTCAAATACCATTTTGGCTAAGTTGACCAAAGTATAGTTTCTCTCTATTATAATACAGGAATCCCTATTCGTAAACTAAAAAATCAGTCAGCTCTCCATAAGAAAGACTTATGTCTATGTATCACAAACAAAATAAACATTTTTTCATCAATTTCCCTTTTTGCCAAAGACATCTTTTAGAAGTTGTAACAAAAATTTTGCCTCGACCACCTGGATATTCTCTAAATTGATTTCCCGCATTCCTCCTGCGGGAACAAATACTTTTTCAAAGCCCATGCGGTCCAATTCTTTCACACGGCTTTCCATAGAAGGCACCCGTTTCAACTCTCCCGTCAGGCCAACATCGGCGATAAATGCCCAACTAGAAGGGATAGGCTTATCATATACAGAAGAGGCAATGCTCATTAAAACCGCCAGATTTGCTGCCTGCTCTTTCAGCTGCAGACCGCCTGTGGTCTTAACGACGACATTTTTATCGTAAAGCTTGATGCCACCCCGCTGTTCCAGAATGGATATCAGCGTATTCATAGTATCCTTTTTCATAGTCTCGCTGATGCGGGAGGGATATGGCGTAAAGGACGGGGAAACCAAACTTTCGATCTCCGCAATAACAGGGCGAGAGCCTTCCCTCAGCACTGCAATAGCACTGCCAGAGACAGTATCGCTCTTTTCTCTTTTTGTTACAAAATATGCTGACGGATTATCAATAGAAGCCAAACCTGTTTCTGTCATGGTAAAGAAGCCCATCTCCCCTGTGCTGCCAAAACGATTTTTTGTTGCCACCAGGCAGCGCAGCTCATCGGCCCCCTCCCCTTCCAGAAGTAGCACCGCATCCACCAAGTGTTCCAGCGCGCGAAGCCCTGCGATTTCGTCGCTTTTATTCATCTGCCCAATCATCAGAACTGCTCTGGGGCGTTTCTTATTTTTCGCCTGCGCCACCAATACGGAAGCACATTCCATGGTCTGGGTGGGATTGCCGGCACGGGAAGGCAGAAATTCCGCCAGAGAAAAGGTTTGGATACTATCTAATATCATAAAATCGGGGTCTGTTTCCGTGATGGCTTCCAAAACCCGATCCATGGAAGTATCCGCTAAGATCCATATATTTTCTTCAATGTTTTCCAGAATACGCTCTGCACGGCTTTTGATCTGGCTGTCACTTTCCTCCCCGGAAGCATACAGCACCCGATACCCCTGCTTCGCCAGAGCCGATGCCGCCATCAGAGACAACGTCGATTTGCCGCCTCCGGGGGGCGATGTGATGATGGTTACAGAATCTCGAACGATACCGCCGCCCATGACACGGTCGAATTCCGTAATGCCTGTCAAAAGCCGCTGGTCGTTTCCTGCTTCTACTTCATACAAGCGGGAAATAGGATGCTTCACAGCGGTTTTTGCCGCTTTTGCGCCATTTTTTGTTTCTTCCGTCTCTTCCAGCGTATTCCATTCACCACAATCCGGACATTTCCCCACCCATTTTGGACTTTTATATCCACAATTGCTACATTTATAGACTGTTTTGACTTTCATTTCTCCATCAGCCCTCCGTTTTGACAATCTTTCTGTTCTGCCATGAAAGGAACCGCTTCCCCTGATGAAATTCGTAAGGTTGTCGAATGTCTAATACAATCAGGAAAATGTCTGCAAGCAGCCATTTCTCTGGTTGCATTGACAACACTTTCATAGCAAAAAGTGGGCTGTAATCAAGATTACAGTCCACTTTGGTGTACATTAGCCGATTTTTTCGATTGCAACGAAAGGTGCGTTTTTCTGCAGCTCTACGCTGAAGGTTACCTTGCCTGCCAGGTTTGTTTTCATTTTCCCAACGTTTACATCGTCGATCAAAATTTTGTATTCTGTTTCAGGCTCCAGTTCCATTGTGATCTGAACGTCTTCTTCCCCTTCAACTGTAAAATGTGCACCTTTTTCATCCATTCCGAAATTATGTACGGTTGCGCCGGGAACTGCTTCCAGAAGCATCTTGCCGTTCTTTTCCAGCTTTGTGATCTCTTTAAATGTTTTTACTTTATACAAATCACCGTTGACTTCGAAATCCAGGACTTTTTTCTTTTCATCCATCAAGTGATTGCCGAAGCTGATTGTGCCGTTGTCTTCCTGTCTGATCAATTCTTCGATTACTGCCATTTCAGTACCTCCAGTCGTTCCTCTATGGTGTTTCGCCTGCGGCAGCTTATCAGAATGCAGCCGCAGACTGGTTTGAACTTTATTGTTTATACAACCAAAAGCAATAGGCTATATATTTAGATATTATACCACAAAATGTATCTTAGGTATAGTCATATTTTTCAAATCTTTTGAACAAAATTCAGTTTCATTTCACAACACGAAAACTAAAGCCATTTGTCTTTAATCCGATCGAAACTTTATCCCCTGCCTTGAAATTCCCCTGCAGGAATTCTTCCGCAAAGGCATCCTCAATCTTGGACTGAATGGCACGACGGAGAGGTCTTGCACCGTAGGCTTTGTCATAACCCTCTTCGGCAATCTTTTCAATAGCTTTTTCCGTAAAGGAAACGGTGATCCCCATGTTTTCCTTCACCCGCTTTGCCAGCACATCAGTCATCAATTTTACGATCTTCACGATATCTTCTTTTTCCAGAGGATGGAATACGATAATATCGTCGATACGATTCAAAAATTCAGGCTTGAAAATATTCTTAATTTCATCCATAACACCCTTTTTCATGATCTCATAGCTCTGCTCCGCCGTTTCCACGCTGGTAAAGCCCAGGCGCTTTGGTGCGGCAATGCTGCGGGCACCGGCGTTTGAGGTCATAATAATGACGGTATTTTTGAAGTCGACCTTTCTGCCCTGACCATCGGTGATATGACCATCATCCAATACCTGCAGAAGGACATTGAATACTTCGGGAGAAGCCTTTTCAATCTCATCAAAAAGAACAGCGGAATAAGGGTTGCGGCGGACTTTTTCGCTGAGCTGTCCGCCCTCTTCGTAGCCCACGTAGCCCGGAGGAGAACCGACCATACGGGATACACTATGCTTTTCCATATATTCGGACATATCGATCCGTACCATAGCATTTTCATCCCCAAAAAGGGCTTCAGCCAGTGCTTTGGAAAGCTCTGTCTTGCCGACGCCGGTGGGACCTAGGAACAGAAAAGAACCAATGGGTCTGTTGGGGTCTTTCAGACCGACACGACCACGACGCACTGCCTTGGACACAGCCTTGACCGCTTCCTCCTGTCCGATAACTCTCTGGTGCAAAGTCTCTTCCAGGCGCAGCAGGCGCTGGCTTTCTTCTTCCTTCATGCTCTGCACAGGGATACCTGTCCAACGTGATACCACTTCCGCCACATCATCCTTTGTAACGACTGCTTCTCCGCTGTCGTTGGAAACTTCCCATGCCTTTTTCGCTTCCCGCAAGCTGACCCGCAGGGAATCCTGGGCTTTTTTCACCGCTGCTGCTTTCTCAAATTCTTCTGTTTTGATGGCAGATTCCTTTTCTTTTTCCATTTCTGCAATACGCTGCTCCAATTCCTTCACGGCTGTGGGTGCAGTGTAAGCATGGAGACGCAGACGGGATGCGGCTTCATCGATTAGGTCAATGGCCTTATCGGGCAGAAAACGATCGGAAACATAACGGGCAGAAAGTTTTACTGCAGCTTCTAAAGCTTCTGTGGAAATGGTTACTTTATGGTGCATTTCATATTTATCCTTCAATGCAGTCAGCATCTGGATGGCAACTGCTTCTGTGGGTTCTTCCACCCGAACAGGCTGGAAACGACGTTCAAAGGCCGCATCCTTTTCGATATGCTTGCGGTATTCTTCCAAAGTTGTGGCACCAATCAGCTGGATTTCGCCCCTTGCCATGGCAGGTTTCAAGATATTAGAGGCATCAATGGCCCCTTCTGCGGCACCTGCGCCAATAATGGTATGAATCTCGTCTACAAACAGGATAATATTCCCATCAGCACGAACTTCCTCCAGTGCCTTTTTCATACGTTCTTCAAATTCCCCGCGATATTTGGAGCCTGCCACCATGGCAGAAAGGTCAAGGGAAATGATCTTTTTATTTTTCAGAGTATCGGGGATATTGCCTTCAGCAATTTTCTGCGCCAGACCTTCCACAATTGCAGTTTTACCAACACCGGGGTCACCTGTCAGGCAGGGGTTGTTTTTCGTTCTGCGGCTCAAGATCTGGACAATGCGTTCGATTTCGTTATCTCTGCCGACAATGGGATCAAATTTTCCTTTTTTTGCCAGAGCAGTCAGGTTTCTGCTGAATTTATTCAGTGTTTCTGTAGTGGATTTTTCTTCATTTTCAGCGTTGCTGCTCATCCCCATTGTGCCAACAGGCTGTGCTTCGCTTTCCCCCAGCATCACCATGATATCCTCATACAACCGCTGGATATTTACACCCAGACCTGTCATAATCTTCACAGCGATGGTGTCTGTTTCCCGCAGCAGGGCAATCAGGATATGCTCTGTGCCCACATAATTTGTGCCCATGCGCAACGCTTCCTGTACACTTAAATCTACCACTCGTTTTGCACGAGGGGTGAAATCCGTAGGGACATAAAAATTGGTCTTTCCTTTATTCATTTCGGAAATCCGTTCCATCACCTGATGATATGTTACATTTTGGCCTTCCAACGCCTTTGCGGCTACGCTTTCCTGCACCAGAGTCAGCCCCAGCAGGATATGTTCTGTTCCCACATATTCGTTGCCCAGCTTGGCTGCAGCTTCTTTGGCTCTGGCCAAAACATCATTTGCTTTCTTCGTAAATTTGCCTTGCATTTCTTTCACCTTCCTCAGTCGGTCTGTTAGCCACTCAAAGTTGTGATTGCTAATTTATAAAAGAAAATAAAAGAACGAAATTGTTCTCTTATTTTCGTAATTTCTATACAGTTTCATATTATATCCCATCATGCCGGAAAATGCAAAGGATACCTGATGCCTATTTATTACAATTCCCTTAATTCTTCCCCAAAGAGAGGAAAAGGTTCTTTTTCGGGCTTTGCAATGAATATAAACTTCTCTTTCGTTTTGGGATGCAGTCCCTCCAATTTATAAGACCAGAGGGCAATATCCGTTCTTCCTTTTTTAGGGAAATTATTATGATATTTTTTGTCTCCCCAGATAGGAAAGCCTGCATGGGAGGTCTGCACACGGATCTGATGATGTCTGCCTGTTTCTAGCTTGATCTCCGCTAGGGTCAGCCAGCCCATATCCGTTTCCTTTTCTGCAATTCCCTTGTAGTGCAGGGTTGCTTTTTTCGCCCCTTTTCTATCTTTCGAAACAACTTCTGAAAGATTCGTGCGGGTATTTTTCAGAAGATAGTCTTCCAAAGTCCCCTGTTCTGCAGGCAATTTCCCGCAGAGGACCGTCAAATATCGTTTGTTCAGTCTGTTTTCCTGCAAGTCCTTGGCAAGGATAGCTTCGGTAGCCTTCGTTTTTGCGAAAAGCATCAAACCGCCCACAGGCCTATCCAAACGATGCAGCAAACCCAATGGCTGTTTCGCATAGGCCTCCAGTTCGGAAAGCAGATCAGGATCGCCGGTCTTATCTGCCTGAGAAGGCATCCCTTGGGGCTTCACTGCCGCTAGCATAAATTCATCTTCAAAAAGGATGTTCATTTCATTCCACTTCCTTCAATACTGCTGCACTCTTGGGAGGCAGAGTCAGTTCCGCAAAACCATTCTTTACAGGACACTGGAACCCAAAATCCGTAAAGCCGTCCCGATTGGTCATCAGGCAGTTTTCCAGAGAACCTTCTGCTTTCATGCCAATCTGCCAAACGGGAACAGAAATACACTTGCTTTCTTCGGTATTATTCAGGGTAACGAGAAATTTCTCTTCCCTGTCAAAGCGGCCATAGGCGATCACACCATAATCCCCATACAGATGCTTCAAAGAGCCATGGCGCAGTACAGGATTTTCTTTTCTTAGATAAATGGCTTCTTTATGGAATGCGATCATCTCTTTATCCTCTCTGCCCCAGGGATAGGTACGGCGGTTATCGGGGTCTGTCCAGCCCACAAGACCTGCTTCGTCCCCATAATAAACCGTTGGTGCCCCATTCCATGTCATTTGCAGCAGAACGGCTTCCCGCATCACTGCCAGATCGACACCTTCAGATGCATCTCCGAAACCTTCTGTCTGCAATCTGCCGGTGCGGCGGTTCGTCCTTGTCAGGAAACGGGAATGGTCGTGATTGGAAAGCTCATTCATTGCCGTTGCAATGGCCTGAGAAGGCAGCTTGCCCATTTGATAAATCATCGTACCCCAGAATACATCGGCATTGTTATACATATCATCCCGTTTTTCTGTGCTGTGCTTGGAAACACCTGTCAGGAACCATGTAACAGGCTCCATGAAAGCGTCATAATTCATAATGGAATCCCACTGATCTCCCTGCAGCCAGCTTACAGCATCACCATAATGCTCCGCAAGGATGAACTTGTCCGGGGAAACCCCTTTGACAACATTCCGGAATTCCGCCCAGAATGTATGATTGAATTCCGATGTTTTGCCCAGATCGGCAGCCACATCCAGTCTCCATCCATCTACGTTAAAAGGCGCAGATACCCATTTTTTGCCGATTTCCAGAATTTCTTTCTTCAGTTCTTCACAGCCCTCTTCATTCAGCTTGGGGTGGTTTTCATAGCCCCACCAGCCTTCGTAGGTGCCATCTTCCTTCCAATAAAAATAATCATGATAAGGGCTGTCCTTATAGTGGTAAGCACCCTTTCCTGTTCCATTATAAAAGCCTTCTCTGTCCAACCATTTATGGAAGGCGCCGCAATGATTGAACACACCATCCACAAGCACACGGATACCTTTTTCATGGGCTTTTTCTACCAGCTCTGCAAAAAGCTTGTCCGAAGCAGTCAGGTTTTCTTCTCTGGTGGTTCTTGTGGCGTACATAGTCGCCCCCACGTTGCTTGTGGCACAGTTATTCAGTACCTTGCCCCCATCGACGACGATCCTCCCCAAATGGGGATCAATATGATGATAATCCTGAGCATCATATTTGTGATTGCTGGGAGAAACGAAGATAGGGTTGAAATAGATCACTTCCACCCCCAGATCTTTCAAATAATCCAGCTTATCGATGACCCCCTGCAGATCCCCGCCATAGAAGTGATTCACATCTGTAGCTGAAGGGAGGGTATCCCAATTTTTCACCTGTTCCACCATACGTTTCAGGTAAACATATTCGTTGGTCTTAACATCATTGGAAGGGTCACCATTACAGAAACGGTCGGGATAGATCTGATACATGACTGCACCCTTCGCCCAGTCTGGAGTCTGGTAATCACGGATAATCTGAAATTCCCCTTCATTTTTGAATTCATCAAAATATCCATATTTTGTATAGAATCCAACTTCATCGCCATTTTGCAGACGAAAATAATAGGTCGTTTTCTCCTTTGCAGTAGGCAGAGTCGTTTTGAAATATTCGAAAATGCCGTCTTTCTCCGATTCTTCCATCAGGTATTCTCTTTCTTCTGTGCAAAGAAATACAGCAGAAAATGTCCCCTTGCCCACACGAATGGATATTTCTACTTCATCGGTAGACAAAGGCTCTGCGGGAGAGCGGAATTGTTTTGTTTCATCACTATATATGGCCTGAACGCGAAAATCGTCCTCGGTTATTGATAAGCCCGATGCAATGTGCTCTGGCATAAATTACACCACCTTGATCCTAAATTGATTGATTTTTTCTATTATAGTCTGTGAATGCGCACCATGTCAATTTCTTCGTTTCTTCAACAAAATCATGTTTTTCAGCAAAACGAAAAAGAGCAGCCTGCCGATGGCTGCTCTTCTTCAAAAAGAGAAGGTATTTCTTATTGGGTTTGCGTGGCAAAAATGCCACAAAGTTAGTGAAAATATTGGGGAGTTTTCACGAGTTTATTATAGCACGTGGGATGAAAAATGTCCAGCCCAAAATCATGACAGATTGTATTTACTGCAATACGAAACCGACTAAACTGATTCCTCCCCAAAAATCAGCTCATATAATCCGCCAAAAGCTTCGCCAGATTCTCTTCCCCGGTGACCCTCAATCCTTCTCTTATTTGCTGTGCCTCCCCATCCGGCAGCGCAGAAAGGGGCACGTCCGTCCGTTCTTTCAGACGGACTGCTTTATTCCCATCCTCATAAAAGACTGCCAGATAGCCCTCATCCTCTCCAAGGATAAAAGATTCGCTGCTCAGCCCTTCTATGCTACAGCGCAGAATCACCCGTTCGGGGGAAAACAAAACCACCTGCCAGCCATTATAAACGCTTTTCAGCTGTTCCAGATTCAAGCCCTGGAGAAAATCGGGGGCAGGCTCGATCTGTTCCTTCGTCACGCGGTCGCTGGTATAAAAATATTGATAGATCATCTTTGTTTGTGCATTGATCTCTTTTGGGGTTTGCAGAACATTCAGGCTTTCTGTCCCTGCTGGCATTTGCTTGTCCCGTTCCCCCATCCACAGGGAAATATAATAGCCAGCCAGCAAACAGAGCAAAAAGCTGGACAGAGCTGCCAACGCTATCGCTTTTCGCATATTACCACCTCTTGGAAAGAGTATTGACAGGAAAAATGTCTTTTATACCATCATAAAAAAGCCTTAGACCAAAGGCCTAAGGCTGTGTTTGCCGGGCAAAAAACTATCAGCAATTTTTTCTTTCCTATATCAATATAATCTCAGATGGACAGGAACACCGTTTTTATATGTGCAGGGCAGTTCTCCCTGAATCAGAGGAAGCAGATAATCGATCATTTCCTGTGTTACATCGTTGCCGGCTTCATTGATCCATGCATCCGGTACAGTTTTTACCTGATTTGCAATCTTTTCGATCTCGACAAAATCGATTTCGAAGCGATAAGGCTTTGTAGAAATTCTGCGGAGGCAGGCCATTTTACCTGTACCACCGGAAATTGCATAATCAGCAGCTGCAGCACCGATCATTCTTGCTTCATAAATATCAGATGCGGAAGCTACATGGGAAGCGCAGCGCTGCATTACGTTCAACTCAATGCTTCTTACCTTACAGCCAATTTCAAAACGCAGGATCTCTTCCAGATAACGGGATGCACCAGCCAGAATTTTATGGCCAAAGGCATCTGCCGCTCGATCAGACAGACTGTCTGTAACATAATCGCCCTCTTCGTTTTTGAGACCTTCGCTGACTGCGATGATAATAGAATGTTTTTCCGCCATTTTTTCTCTAACATCATTCAGGAACTGATCCACACAGAAGGGTCTTTCGCACAGATAGATCAGATCAGGAGCGGAATCGCCATTCAGTCTGCCCAAAGCGGATGCAGCTGTCAGCCAGCCTGCATCTCTGCCCATGATCTCAACGATGGTGATGGAAGGCTGTGCGTATACGTTACAGTCACAGGAAATCTCGGACATGGTAGTCGCCACGTATTTTGCCGCGGAACCAAAACCGGGGCAATGGTCTGTCTCCATCAAATCGTTATCGATAGTCTTAGGGGCACCGATGATCTTAATATCATCAATATGCATCCGTTCACAGAATCCAGCCAGCTTATGAACGGTATCCATGGAATCATTGCCGCCAATATAAACGAAATAGCCAATATCATACTTTCGGAAGATCTTGATGATCTTATCATATTCAAAGGTACTTTCTTCCCAATGGGACAGCTTCATGCGGCAGGAGCCCAGTGCGGAAGATGGTGTCTGACACAAAAGCTGCAGCATTTCAGGATCTGCCAGCTTATCGTTCAGTTCGATCAGTTTATCTGTCAGGATCCCCATAATACCGTTTTTCGCGCCATAGATCTTGCCGATATTTTTATCTGAAAGTCCTTTTTCCACAACGCCGACCAGTGTGGCATTGATGGCTGCGGAAGGGCCACCGGACTGTGCAACCAAAAGATTTTTCATAGTAAACTTCCTTTCCTATCCCAAAAAGGATATCCCCTGTTTGTTTCCTCTCATTATAACACTTTCCCTCTTGAATGCAAGTAATGAGATCAGCTCATGAGAAGCTTCAGGAAGAACAGGAAAGCGATAACAACGATCACAGGGTTCAATTCGCTCTTTCTGCCGCTGAATAGTTTCAGCAGGACATAGGAGATAACACCGAATACCAGACCTTCGGAGATGCTGTAGCATACGACCATCATCAGGATCGTCATAAATGCAGGGAAACCTTCTGTATAATCAGAAAAGTCGATATCTCTCACATTTTCTGCCATCATCAGACCAACAACTACCAAGGCAGGCGTTGTTGCGAAGGAAGGGATCGTTGTCAGGATGGGAGAGAACAGCAGTGCCACTAGGAACAGGATACCTGCTGTAAAAGCTGTTAGACCGGTTCTGCCGCCGTCGGAAACGCCGGAAGCAGATTCCACGAACGTAGTTACTGTGGATGTACCCAAAACTGCACCAATGGTTGTTGCTAGGGCATCGGCAAACAGCGCACCTTTGATCCTAGGCAACTTGCCATCCTTATCCAAAAAGCCCGCTTTTGTGGATACACCAATCAATGTGCCCAGTGTATCAAACAGATCAACGAACAGGAACGCAAAGATAACCACAATAAAATCAAAAATGGAAATACCAGAGAAGCTCAGCTTGCCTGCGATGGGCATGATGCTGGGAGGTGCAGAAACGACGCCTGTGGGGATCAGAGAATATGCCCCTGCTTCGATATCTACTACATAGATGCCAGTCAACTGGCAGACGATACCCAAAAGCCATGTGATCAGGATGCCCACCAGGAGGGCCCCTTTTACCTTTCTGATGACCAGAACCAGTGTGATGACCGTACCGATGAGTGCCAGTGCAACAGATACGGATCTTACGTTGCCAAGGCTTACGCAGGTAGCCGGATTGTTTACAATAACCCCAGCATTCTGCAGACCGATAAAAGCGATAAACATGCCGATCCCTACGCTGACCGCTTTTTTCATGTTGACAGGGATTGCGTTGAAGATGGCTTCACGCACATTGACCGCAGAAAGAATGATAAAGATGATACCTTCTATAAATACAGCAGCCAGAGCCACCTCCCAGCCATATCCATACTGGGCACAGATCGTATAAGCAAAGTAGGCATTCAGACCCATCCCCGGAGCTAAAACGAAAGGATAGTTGGCAAAGAACGCCATAAAGAAAGTACCCAGAGCAGATGCAATACAGGTTGCCGTCAGCAATGCACCATAGTCCATACCTGTGATGGACAGGATGCTGGGATTCACGACCAGAATATACGCCATAGTCATAAATGTCGTTACACCGGCCATGATCTCGGTTTTCAAAGTTGTTTTGTTTTCCTTTAATTTGAAACTTTTTTCAATAAAATTCAAAACATTCCCTCCTCCTTTTGACAAAAAAACATAACCAAGTAAAGTATACTTGTTTTTCCCAAAATTCGCAAGATATCCTTTTTTAATCAAAGCAAAAAACAATATTTATCTATTGAAAAATATAACTTTTTCCTAAAATATTTTAGCCTTTTCCATGGAAAAATACTCTTGAACTCGACGTTTTTCTCTTGTCAATCCACTGTGCCTATGATAATATAAATAAAGAAAAGATGACAGACGAACCGTCGGCCTGACCGACGGTTTTCCTATTTTTCAAACAAAAGATATTTAATTGGAGGGATACGATGAATCAAGAAATGATCCTCATTCTGGACTTTGGCGGTCAGTATAACCAGCTGATTGCCCGCCGTGTCAGAGAACACCACGTATACTGCGAGATCATGCCTTGGAAAAAATCCTTGGAAGAGATTAAGGAAAAAAAACCCAAAGGCATCATCTTCACAGGTGGCCCCAACAGCGTTTATGAAGAAGCCTCTCCCAAGGTCGACCCTGCCCTGTTTGAACTGGGCGTACCTGTGCTGGGCATCTGCTATGGCTGCCAGCTGATGGCATACACATTGGGCGGCAAAGTTGGCCATGCTGCTGAGCTGAGCGAATATGGCAAAGCAGAAGTGAAATTTGATGCCACAAGCAAGCTGCTGAAAGGTATTGATGCAAATGAAATCTGCTGGATGAGCCACACAGACTATGTAACCGAGCTGCCTGAGGGCTTCCGTGTCATCGGCACGACACCTACCTGCCCTGCGGCTGCCATCGAATGCGAAGCAAAAGGCTTCTATGGTGTTCAGTTCCATCCTGAGGTAAACCATACACCCAAAGGCTCTGAGATGATCCGCAACTTCCTGTATGAAGTCTGCTGCTGTAAGGGCGACTGGACTATGACAAACTATATTGAAGACCAAATCAAGCGCATTCGAGAACAAGTGGGCGACGGCAAAGCACTTTGCGCCCTTTCTGGCGGCGTAGATTCCAGCGTGGTTGCTGCTCTGGTTTCCAAAGCCATCGGCAAGCAGTTGACCTGTGTATTCGTTGACCACGGCTTAATGCGTAAAAACGAAGGCGACGAAGTGGAACAGATCTTCGACGGCTATTTCGATTCCCATTTTGTAAGAGCAAATGCACAGGAGCGTTTCCTCAGCAAATTGAAAGGCGTAACAGACCCCGAACAGAAACGGAAACTGATTGGTGAAGAATTCATCCGTGTATTCGAAGATGAAGCGAAGAAAATCGGTAAAGTAGATTTTCTGGTACAGGGTACCATCTACCCCGACATCATCGAAAGCGGCCTTGGCGATTCCGCAGTCATCAAATCTCACCACAACGTAGGCGGTCTGCCTTCCGTTGTTGATTTTGAAGAGCTGATCGAACCCCTGCGTCTGTTGTTCAAGGATGAAGTGCGCCAAATGGGTCTGGAACTGGGTCTGCCTGAATATCTGGTTTGGAGACAGCCCTTCCCCGGCCCCGGCTTGGGGGTTCGTGTCATTGGCGAAGTAACAGAAGAAAAGGTAGCCATCCTGCAGGATGCCGATGCTATCTTCCGAGAAGAGATCGCAAAAGCCGGCCTTGACAGAGATATCAATCAGTATTTTGCTGTTATCACCGATGTTCGTTCCGTTGGTGTTATGGGCGATTTCAGAACATATGACTATACCATCGCTCTGCGCGGCGTAACAACAACAGACTTCATGACAGCAGATTGGGCCCGTATCCCCTATGATGTACTAGATAAGGTTTCCACTCGTATCGTCAATGAAGTAAAACACGTAAACCGTATCGTTTACGATATTACTTCCAAGCCACCCGCAACCATTGAGTGGGAATAAGCAAAAAGTGGATATGAGGGCCCGCAAACCCTTGAAA
>CALCGT010000067.1 GCA_937901125.1 uncultured Clostridia bacterium
TCAAAGCCGAAAAGATTTGGGAAAACTAAATAGCAATTTACAGAGCGGATGAGCCTAATGGTTCATCCGTTCTTTTATATGCATTAGCATGAATTGGGGTGTTTAAAATAGAAAAACCTCCTTTGATTTTAGAAGTGGTTCTCCAACCGCTTTTGAAATCAAAGGAGGTTTTGTTCTGAATGATAAAAATTTATAACATTATCTTTCGTGATGCTGTTCCCAGAGGGCATGATACAGCTCGGGTTTTCGGTCGGCCTTCAGGGGGAACTCTGCCCGCACTTTCACCACTTCTTCGGGGTCGATATCTACGATGGTCAAGCCATTGCCGCCTTCCACATGGGCCAGCACTTCGCCATTGGGAGAGATTACCATGCTGTCACCATGATAGGACAGACCACCGCCATCACCACTGCGGTTCACGCCGATGATAAAGCACTGATTTTCGATGGCACGGGCTTTCAGCAGGGTCATCCAATGGTCTCTGCGGGCTGTAGGCCAGCTGGCGATGACCGTGATGATGTGGCTTTTTTCGGACAGGATCTGGAAAGGTTCGGGGAAGCGCAGATCATAGCAGATCAGGGGAGAAACGGGCACGCCTTTCACTTGGCAGAATTGCAGTTCAGTGCCGCCGATATAATGTTTTGCTTCTGCCCCGAAGGAAAAGGGGTGAATTTTTGCGTAATCTGCAAGCTGATTGCCGTTTTCATCAAAAATGATGGAATGGTTTGTGGAAACACCATCTTCGTAAACGGGCAGACCACAGCATACCGCTACGCTGTTTTTCTTGGCTTCTTCTTTGAAAAATTCCAGAGATTTACTGTTTTTTCGATCTTCGCCATAGGTTTCAGGGTCCAGTGTGAAGCCAGCCAGTGTCATTTCGGGGAAAATCACGAAATCAACGCCTTTTTTCTTTGCTTCTGCCATCAGGCGGCTACATAGCTCCATTGTCTTTTCTTTTTCTTCAAAACCCATATCGATTTGTCCAAGTGCGATTCTCATAAAAACCCTCCTAACGTGTTATGTCTTATTCCCATGTTTTCCAAATATCGGGGCAGAAACCCAGTGTGAATGCCTTGCCGTTGCGCACGATAGGTGTTGCAAACAGCTCAGGTTTTTCAAACAAGGTTGGTTCTCTCTTTGCTTCGTCGATATAGTCCATATACAGCTTGGTGTATGCCTTCGCCTTGCGGTCGATCATATCCTCTACGGGGATACATTTTTTCGCTGCCTCGAAAACTGCCTTTGCCATGCCAAACTGATGCAGGTCGATGTATTGATATTTGATTTTTCTTTCCTTGAAATAACGCTCCGCTTTTTTTGTGTCGAAGCACTTCTTAGAACCATAGATCTGTATATTCATCCTGAAAAAGTTCCTTTCTGAAAAGTTTACGTCTTTTTTATTTTATATGATTTTGACCTGTGGAGCAAGACAAAGGGCTGTTGTTCTGGTATACTTATAGTACTTTTTCAAAAGGAGGAATATAACATGAGAATGATTTCCTGGAATGTAAACGGCTTGCGGGCCGCTGTGGGCAAAGGCTTTTTGGACTATTTCAAGGAAGCTGATGCGGATATATTTTCGCTACAGGAAACGAAACTGCAGGCAGGGCAGATCGATTTGGAAACAGAGGAATATCACCAGTACTGGAATTATGCAGAAAAGAAGGGGTATTCCGGTGTGGCGGTATTTACGAAAAAGGAACCTCTGGCGGTAACTTATGGCATCGGTGTGGAGGAGCATGACCATGAAGGTCGTGTCATCACGCTGGAATTTGAAGATTTTTACCACATTACGGTTTATACCCCCAATTCCCAGCAGGAAAATGCCCGTCTGACTTATCGTATGGATTGGGAAGACGCCTTCCGCGCTTATGTGGAAGGGCTGGATGAGAAAAAGCCCGTTATTATTTGCGGCGATCTGAATGTGGCCCACAACGAAATCGACCTGAAAAATCCTTCTACCAACCGCCGCAGTGCCGGCTTTACAGACGAAGAAAGGGGAAAATTTACGGAGCTATTGGCGGCGGGCTTCTTGGATACCTTCCGCCATTTTTATCCCGATGCAACAGGTATCTATTCTTGGTGGAGCTATCGTTTCCGGGCAAGGCAGAACAACGCCGGATGGCGCATCGACTATTATGTGGTTTCCGAACGGCTGCAGGAGAAGCTGGTGGATGCGAAAATCCATACGCAGGTGATGGGCTCTGACCATTGCCCTGTGGAACTGGAAATTGAGCTGTAAAAAGGAGGCACAGACATGAAATTCAAAAATCCTTTATTGGTCGTAACGGATATGGAACGGTCCAAAAAATTTTATAAAGAAGTTTTGGGACTGCGTGTTACCATGGATTTTGGGGCGAATGTGACCCTGACGGGGGGCGTTTGCCTGCAGACGAAGGAAACATGGATGCAGTTTATTGAGCGAAAAGAGGAAGAAATCATTTTTTGTGGAAATGATGCAGAGATTTATTTCGAGGAAGATGATTTTGATGCCTTTGCGGAAAGGCTGCAAAAGATCGAAACCATCGACTATGTCCATCCTGTCATTGAGCATCGCTGGGGGCAGAGAGTGGTGCGCTTCTATGATCCGGACAAGCACATCATTGAAGTGGGTGAAAACATGAAGACAGTTTGCAAGCGTTTTCTGAACAGTGGCATGACAGAGGAAGAAACAGCGGCACGGATGGATGTACCCATGAAATTCGTAAAGGCCTGCAAGAGATAAAAGGAAAGGAAAAATGGAGCAGTATTATTACAATACGTTAGATAAACCACAGCAGAATACCTACAATGCCATCAAAGCGGGACTGCAGTCTCTGGCACCGTCTTTTTCTGTGCCTTTGCTGGAACAGAAGGCCCTTTCTGAGGTTTTCATGAAGGTGCGTCTGGATCACCCTCAGCTTTTTTACGCAGGCACTTTCCAATACCGCTATTATCCTGATTCGGGGAATGCGGAGATGATTCCTGATTATCTCTTTGAAAAGGGGAAGATCAAGGATCATCAGAAGGCGATGCAGGCTAGGGTGGAAAAACTGGCTCGTCCTGCGGTGAAGCTGAGTGAGATGGAGAAACTGCTGTATATCCATAATTTTATCTGTCAAAATGTGCGGTACGATAAGCTGAAAAAGCAGTATTCCCATGAGATCATCGGCCCTTTGGGCCATGGGGTAGGGGTCTGCGAGGGAATTGCCAAGGCTGTGAAGATTTTGTGCGATGCATTGCACATTTGGTGTGTTATTGCCCTTGCGGAAAATAATCCGGAGAAGGGCGTAAAATATCGCCATGCGTGGAACATCGTTCGTGTGGACAAAAAATATTACCATCTGGATTGTACCTTTGATAATTCCTTGGGGAACTCTGAGGAGATTCGTTACGATTATTTTATGCTGCCTGATAAACAGATTTTTCGGGATCACGAAAGGCTGGTCTGGAAAATGCCTGCCTGTGAGGATGGAGACAGGTTCTATTATAAGGAAAAGAAGCTGTCCTTCACGAAAATGGAGGATGTGCAGAAACGTTCCGCGCAGGCGGTGAAGAAGGGGAGACCGTTGCTGTTTCACTGGAGGGGAGGTTACATGACGAGGGAGATCGTGCGGGAATTTTTACAGATATTCAAGGAAGAGGGAGCCAAAAAAGAAAAATACGCTAAAGTCTCCCTGAACTGGGCGCAGGCAGTGGTGCGGATGGAATTTGTGGAACAGATGCCTGCGGAGGAAGTGACGTTAGAAGAAGCCAATGAAGGAGAGAAAGGCGAATAGAAACTATGAAAGCAGAACCAATAGAAAGGGTGCGGATTGCTTGGGAAAATATTTCGGAACACTTTGGATAGCGGCTGCATTTTTCCTGCTGACAGGCTGTGGAACAGGAAAAACAGAGCAGCAGGAGGAAACGGACGCGTTTCCTATCTCTGTAATGGACGCGGCTTTGCTTTTTGAGGAGGAGATTTGTTCCAACGAAGCCTACGTGGAAGCGGAAGAGGATAAGGTCTATTTAAAGGTGCAGGTATACCAGAAACAGGATAACCAAATCGTTGTAAATGCCAGCTCCAATACTGCCTTTTTCGATGGACTGCAATATACGGTAGAAGCGGGGGGAGAGTTGTCTGCATCGGATATTGAGGTGGAATGGATGACCTTTATGGGCTCTATGGAGGATTCTGAGGATAACCAAAAATGTGTCGCTCATGTGAAAATATGTGAGGATGGGGAGATCATCAGTGAAAGAAAGATCAATTATTTCACAAAAGGTATCGAGATGGTTGTGGATACAGTGGAAACGAATCTAAAATAACATAATGCGTATGAAAAAAAGACCGAAAATGGAGCGAGCATTTTCGGTCTTTTATCATATAAAGAGGTATTAGTAAGGGTTCAAATATTTATGCTTCCTGGTCTGTCAGTTTTTCCAGCAGCAGGTTGCTTCTGTCAATAAAGGCTGTCATTTCTTCGGAAGTCAGGGGACGATGGCTCATCAGTGCAAGATCATAGAGCTGGTGGCACAGAAGAGAAGTATCTTCCTTCTTTTCTTCCTTGCCTGCCATGGAAAGCAGGGCTCTCACCAGCTTATTGCTACGGTTCAGCACCAGTGTTTCATCGGGCTTCATATTGGCAAACATTGCCTTGAATTCTTCGTTGCTTGCATAAGCTTCCATCATTTCCATCATACGTCTGGATTCTTCGGAAAGGAGAATCATGGCGGATACTTTTTCTGCTTTCAGGGTTTGCAGTTTTACTTTCAGCTTATCATTGGAAACAGCAGCACGGAACAGATTCTGCATCTGGTTGGATTCAAATTCTTCTGCCTGTTTTTTCGCTTCGGAAGTTTCTTCCTCGCTCTTTTCCTGCAGGGAATCGATATCCGCATCCACACGCTGTACCTTCAGCTTGATATCCTGATTCTTGTATTCCAGGAAGGAAACGAAGGGCTTATCTATGGGAGTATCCATGATGGCTGCTTCCAAGCCCTGTTCTTTGAACAGGCGGATATACTGGGCCTGCTGATTTACGTCTGTTGCAAAATAAATTGTGTTTTCGTGTTTTTCTTTATTCTTTTCCAGATATTCGGAAATGGTTTCATAAACGCCGTCAGTTGTTTTTAACAGCAGTGTATCTTTTACTTTATCGTAAAGCTTTTCTTCCCGCATGCAGCCATATTTGATGAAGATGTTGATATCATCCCAGAAGCCTTCGAAAGCAGGACGATCGTTTTTGAACATCTGGTTGAGCTTGTCCGCAACCTTCTTTGTGATATAGGCATTCATTTTTTCCACATAGCCATCATTCTGCAATGCGCTTCTGGAAACGTTCAGGGGCATATCGGGGCAATCCAGCACACCTTTCAGCAGAAGCAGGAATTCGGGAACGACCTCTTTTACATTGTCAGCGATATAAACCTGATTGCAGTAGAGCTTTACTTCGCCGTCCATCATATCCATCTTTTCCACCAGTTTGGGGAAGTAGAGGATGCCTTTCAGGCGGAAGGGGTAGTCCATGTTCAGGTGGATCCAGAACAGGGGGTCGTTGATATCGTTGAATACCTTATGATAGAAGGCTTTGTAGTCTTCTTCTGTGCAGTCTGCGGGCTTTTTCTGCCACAGGGGGTTGATGTCGTTCAAGGGCTTGGACTCTTCCGTTTCAGCTTTTTCTGCCGCTTCCTGCTGTTCCTGTAGCATGTCCATGGCTGCTTCCTTTGTCAGGTTGGCAGCATCTTCGGGGGAAACGTGCAGAGTGTTTGCATCTTTTTCTGCGGCAGCGGCTTTTTCTTCTTCGGTTTCTTCTCTTACTACGTCCACATAGATGGGAACAGGCATGAAGGAGCAGTATTTCATCATAGCTGCATAAAGGGGTGCTTCGTTCAGGAATTCCTTGCCGTCTTCGCCGATATACAGTGTGATGGTGGTACCTCTTGTTTCTCTGGTGCCGCTTTCCATTTCATAATTGATACCGCCTTCGCAGCTCCATTTTGCGGCTTCTGCGCCATTCTGGTAGGACAGGGAATCGATTTCAACTTTATCCGCAACCATGAAAGCGGAATAGAAGCCCAGACCGAAGTGACCGATGATTTCGTTATCATCCTCGGATTTTTCCTGGAATTTTGCCAGGAAATCGGTTGCGCCGGAGAAAGCAATCTGGTTGATGTATTTTCTGATTTCGTCAGCAGTCATACCGATACCGTTATCGATGATCTGCAGTGTTTTTTCATCCTGATTCAGGACAACATGAATTTCATATTTTTCATCGGCAGGGATATCTGCTTCTCCCATCATGGACAGCTTCTGCAGCTTTGTTACTGCGTCGCAGGCATTGGATGTCAGTTCACGGATGAAAATATCCTTATCTGTGTAGAGCCATTTTTTGATAATAGGCAGAAAATTTTCACTATTGATAGAAAGATTACCTTTTTCTTGCATGATAAAAAACCTCCTGAGTAAAATTTTTACAGAGCCGTAGGGAAGGCTGATATTGTCGGATAAAATCAAATGATATCCATGCAAGCATTGGATATCATTGCCTTTTTCCGTGGTTCTGTACGTCACTGATATCTATTTTAACACGCAAAAAGGAAAAGTCAAGAAAAAATTAGCACTCGTTTTTAGTGAGTGCTAATAAAACTGGATGACGTACATTTTGGACAAAAAAATCTCCGCCAAATGGGACGGAGAGTTGCATTCGATTTATTGATTCTGCAGCTGGATGCTGATGCCGTTTTTCTTGAAGAATTTCAGCACATATTCTTCCCAGAGCTTTTCTGGGTTTTTATCCAGGGAAAAAGTTTCCTGGGAAATAGCAGTGGTGCAGAGGATGGTGTTGTCCTTGAAGAGGATATTCAGGAAAGCGGCTTTTGTATTAGGCAGGTTAGCAGTCTTTTCTTCGGAAAGGGAAAACACCAGTTTGATGGCCTTGGGCAGCTTATTGCCTTTGATGGCATGGAATACGAAGGGGCGCATCTCTTCCCAGCGGACAAAGCGGGAAAGACCCCGCTCCTGTTCTTCGGTAGTATAAAAATCGGTGTTGCGCTTGCCTTCGATGACGAAAGAGGCGAAGGTGGTCAGTTCCCCCTGTCGAAAGAGAAAGGCATCGAAGGTATCACCCTTCAAAAGAAGTGCCATAAAAGATTTTGTGTCATTGACGGTGAAAGCAAGCATAAAAATAAATCCTCCTAAGTGGTTTGGCATAGCCAAACTGCAAGGCAGTCTTTATAAGAAAACGTAGCAAATAAAATTTTTGTTTTCTTAGAAAGATGCCCATAAAAATGTATACTTTAATTCTATATTGATTCTATTTTACATTTTTCCGGAGGATTTTTCAATCTTAATCATCCTTTGAAGGAGATGATGAGCTTGCCGTCATCCCACTGGATGAATTTCGATTCGCTGAAAACAGGCTTTGCGTTGTCCTGATAAACTTCCCCTGTGCGGAAAACGGAAAGCAGGATGCCCGCCAGTGCCATATTTAGCAGCAATGCCGTTGTGCCGTAGGAAAGGAAGGGCAGAGCGATGGGGGCGATCAGGGGATATCCCAGATTTACGAGGATGTAAACGAGGATTTCTATTGTGAAGGTAGCAAGGATACACAGAGAAATCATCTGTCCCAGTACGCTTTTCTGTTTCAGACATTTGCGGAAGCCTAAAATCAGGAACACTGCCAAAAGCAGAACCAGCCCTATGGAAGCCGCCCAACCGTATCTGTAGGTCAGGAAGATCAGCAGATAATCGGAGCGGAAAGTGGTAGGACCGAAAGCGTCATAAAGATTCCGCTCCAGAAAAACTGTCCCTTCTCCTATGAAAGCAGAGTTTTTCAGCATCCCTTGCAGGATAGAAGCAAAATACCCTGCGCCATAGGGGTCTGTTTCTGGATGGAAAACGGTCAGCAACGCCTGTACCCGGCTCATGCGATAGCGAAATGCATCTACTCCAAAGAACAGAAGGCAGAAGATCACGATTCCTGCAAGGATAAAAAGCAGCAGGAGGGGCTTTGTATTCTCCCCAAACCATTTCCGAAGGGTGCCGATTACCATCAACATACCTGCAGCGCAGACGAACAGTAGAAGTCCGCTGAGACTATGGAACAACAGCAGCAGCACACAGAAACAGGCCGCCGCCAGCCCGCCGAGAAAATACCCCTGCTTTCCTTTTTCTCGAAAATGATAAAAGATACCACAGAAAGCGAGAGGGAACAGTAGTGACATAGAAACCGGACTGATACTAAATGGCCCGAATGCCAACCACCTTTGTCCTCCATACCATGCGCCAAACATTTGGGAAAGAACTTCATAAGCCAGTATCAGAAAAGGCAGTATGCAAGGATGCTTTCCGAAGAAGGAAAAATCCAGAAAATACGCCCCGATAAACACAGCCAGACAGAGTAGGAAAAGGATGATCATAGCGGGAATGGGATGGTTGGAATAGCCTTCATCCATAAGCTTTGTGACGAAAAGAAACTGAATGAAAGCCCCGATGGCAAAGAGCACCATCACCAGCCCGATCATCCCCCGCTGGGGTGCTGGCTTATGGGTATTGTCCAACGCAGCCCCCACTGCTACAGGGTCGCCCATTTGCAGCAGAGCTTTTTCCTCGGCAGTGCTTTCCGGGTCGCCCATATCCATATAGGCATTTTTCTGGTCGATCAGATGGTTTTCGATTTCCTTTGCCACAACGCCGTGGGCTTTTTTCCAACGAATCTGTTCGCAGACCTTTTCTGCGTATCGTTTGAAGGGATCAGAAGCATTCACAGCAAAGACCTCCTTCCAGAATTTTGCTGACGGCGGAGGAATACGCCTTCCATTCGGCGGTCTTTTCCTTTAGAAATTTTTTGCCTTTTCCAGTCAGGCGGTAATATTTGCGGATGCGGGCGGAATCGGCATGTTCCTCGTAGGATTCCAGAAGCCCTTTTTTCTCCAGCCCATGCAGAAGGGGGTAGAGGGTGCCGGCTTTCAGCTGAAAGGTGTTGTCGGAACGTCGGGCCAGCTCTTCTATGATTTGATAGCCGTACATATCCTGCCCGTCCAGCAGTTTTAGGATGAGGGTGGCGGTGCTTCCCGCCAGCAAGGTTTTATCGATGGGCATTATTATCACTCCTTATATATAGATGTTCGATATATTTTTATCCTGATTATATATTGAATATCTACATATGTCCAATAACAAATTTTTATTGCTTCTTATATATTGATAATCTATATATATGGTCAGAAAAATTTGTCATGTTTCTTGCCTTAGAACCATCGTTGTATTATAATATTCACAGACTTATGTCTGTGAATCAGCCGCTAACGCATCTGCTTGCTGTTTCACAGCAAATGATAATGATTCGTATTCCTCCCGAATACTCATGACATACCTTGAAAAAGTAAATGCCTGCTTTGCAGTTGTTCCTTTTTTCTGCGGTTATGTCATATAATAAAATATCATACTATCATTTTAAAAAATTTCTAACGAATGAAAATATAGGAGGGCGACCAATGGCTGAAGAAAAAAACATGGAAAACAACAGCGGCCTGGGTGCAACGGGTAACTTTATCCACAATTACATCCAGGAAGACCTGAAAGGGGAACTGAATAAGATCCACACCAGATTCCCGCCCGAACCCAATGGCTATCTGCACATCGGTCATGCAAAATCCATCTGCCTGAACTTCGGTCTGGCAAATTTGTACGGCGGCAAATGCAACCTGCGTTTTGATGACACCAATCCCACAAAGGAAGATGTGGAATATGTGGAATCCATCCAGGAAGACGTAAAATGGCTGGGCTTCGACTGGGAAGACAGATTGTATTATGCTTCCAGCTATTTCGATAAATACTACGAAGTAGCGGTAAAACTCATCAAAGAAGGCAAGGCTTTTGTGGATGAACTGACAGCGGAAGAAATGAGAGAATACCGTGGCACCCTGAGCACACCTGGTAAGGAAAGCCCTTACCGCAACAGAAGCGTAGAGGAAAATCTGGATTTGTTTGAACGGATGAAAGCAGGCGAATTCCCCGATGGTTCCAAAACACTGCGTGCGAAGATCGATATGGCCTCTCCCAATATCAATATGAGAGATCCCGTTATCTATCGTATTTCCCATTCTACCCACCATACTACAGGGGACAAATGGTGTATCTATCCTATGTATGACTTCGCACATCCTCTGGAAGACGCTATCGAAGGGATCACTCATTCCATTTGCACTATGGAATTTGAAGACCACAGACCTTTGTATGACTGGGTGGTAAGAGAAGCAGGCTATACCGTAAATCCTCCCAGACAGATCGAATTTGCCCGTCTGGGTATGACAAATACCGTTATGAGTAAGAGAAAACTCCGTGCGCTGGTGGAAAATGGCCTAGTTGACGGCTGGGACGACCCTCGTATGCCGACCATCAGCGGTCTGCGCCGCCGTGGTTATACCCCTGCATCTATCCGTGATTTCTGTGAACGCATCGGTGTTTCCAAAGCAAACAGCATGGTAGACAGCGGTCTGCTGGACTACTGTATCCGTGACGACCTGAAGGCGAAAGCAAAGGTGGTTATGGCGGTTCTGGATCCTCTGAAGCTGGTCATCACCAACTATCCTGAAGATCAGGTGGAAATGATGGAACTGGAAAATAACCCTGAAACACCTGAACTGGGCACAAGACTGGCTCCTTTCACCAGAGAACTGTATATCGAAAGAGAAGACTTCATGGAAGAACCCGTAAAGAAATTTTTCCGTCTGGCTCCCGGCAAGGAAGTGCGCCTGAAAGGTGCTTACTTCGTAACCTGCACAGACTTTGTGAAGGATGAAAACGGCGTTGTGACAGAAGTACACTGCACTTACGACCCTGAAACAAAGAGCGGTAGCGGTTTCGAAGGCAGAAAGGTCAAAGGCACACTGCATTGGGTAAGCGCCAAGGAGAACGTGGCTGTAACAGCAAGATTGTACGATCACATGATGCTGGATAACCCCGATGACCCCAATGGCGAAATGATCATGAATCCCAACTCTCTGGAAATAAAGGAATGCTTCATCGAACCTTCTATCAAAGATGCAAAGAAGGGCGACAGATTCCAGTTCATGAGAAACGGCTACTATATCGTAGATACAAAGGATACAACAGAAGAACATCTGGTATTCAACCGCATCGTTCCTCTGAAGAGCTCCTTCAAATTGAAATAAATAAAGATAATTTTGAAAGGCGGGCCAATTGACTCGCCTTTGTTTATAAATAGGTACAAACAGCGATTTTATACATTGACAGAAATTACAGTTTTTGACATACTTCTATAAGTGGTTTTTAAAACTATATTAAAAGGTGAGAAATACGATTATGGTATGAAATAAACTGGAGGTCTTGGAATGAAATTAGATGCACTTACTTTTGGTGGTTTGACTGCTTCCCGTCCCATCGTGCAGGGTGGCATGGGCGTTGGCGTTTCCCTTTCTTCCCTGGCAGGGGCTGTATCGAAGGCGGTGTTGGTACCATTTCCGGCGTGCATCCTGGTTACAGGGAAGCAGATTTCAAGGAAGACCCCTTTTGTGCAAATCTAAGAGCCATCGGTAAGGAGCTGGAAAGAGCAAAGGAAATTTCCAACAATGGCATCATCGGCTTCAATTTCATGTCTGCGATGAATCATTATGAGGCTTACGTAAAAGAAGCTATTGCCGTCGGTGCGGATTTCATTGTATCCGGGGCAGGTTTGCCTGTGAATCTGGCGAAGCTGGCGCAGGGCAGCAATGCTCGTCTCCTGCCTATCGTTTCCTCTGTAAGAGCGCTGAAATTGATCGTGAAAAACTGGCAACGGGCAGATAGACTGCCTGATGCCGTTGTGGTGGAAGGACCTTTGGCGGGTGGTCATCTGGGTTTTAAATACAGCGATATGAAAAATGGTGCTTTCGATTCTCTGGAGGATTGCCTGACGGATGTGTTGGGCTATGTGAGAGAATTGGAGGATGCCAATGGCGTGAAAATACCTGTTATTGCAGGTGGCGGCGTACGCACCCATGCAGATGTGGAAAGATTAGTGAAGCTGGGGGCATCTGGCGTGCAGGTGGGGACAAAATTCGTCGCTACGGAGGAATGTGATGCTGCACTGCCCTTTAAGGAGACTTATCTAAACAGCCGTGAACAGGATATCCGGCTGATCGAAAGTCCTGTAGGGCTGGCGGCCCGTGCCATTGATAACCCCTTTTTGCAAAAGGTAGATGAAGTGGGGCGCATTCCTGTGCAGAAATGCTATCAGTGCATGAACTATTGCAAGCCTGCGGAAACGAAATACTGTATCTCTCAGGCTTTGATTGATTCTGTCAAAGGCAAGGAAGGACTGGTGTTCTGCGGCGCAAATGCCCATGAATTGAAAGCGCTTTCTACCGTGGAGAATGTGATGAAAGAGCTTTGTGGTGAATAAAGAATACAAGGAGTATCGAAAATGGTACTCCTTTTTCTGTTTATTAAAAGAAATTTCCTTTTTTATGATAGAGATTTGTTGTATACTGTAATATGTGGAGAAATCTTTATATTCTTTACGAAAGAAACGGAGCTGAGACTGTGAGAGAAAAACTGAAAGATTGTGACCGCATCGTAGTAAAAGTCGGTACATCTACCATTACATATCCCAACGGCAGACTGAACCTGAAACGTATCGAAGAACTGGCGTGGGTTTTGACAGACCTGCGAAACCGGGGCAAGGAAGTTGTTCTGGTCACCAGTGGTGCCATCGGCGTTGGAGCGGTGCGTATGGCGATGAAAGAACGCCCGACTGTCACCCGCGAAAAACAGGCGGCAGCAGCAGTGGGCCAGGCTATGCTAATGCAGATTTACCATAACTTTTTTGACAGATATAATCAGACCGTTGCCCAGATTTTGCTGACAAAGGAAGAACTGAGCAGCGACAGCAGATATGAAAATACGAAGAACACTTTGGAAACACTATTGGAAATGGGCATTCTGCCTATCGTCAATGCCAACGATACAATTTCTACTTATGAAATTGAAATTTCCGATAATGACCGCCTTTCTGCTATGGTGGCGGAGATCATCAAGGCGGACCTGTTGATTCTTTTAACGGATATCGATGCCCTTTATGACAAAGACCCTCGTTCCAATCCCGACGCGAAACGGGTCGCCCATGTGGCAGCGGTGACCGATGAGATCAGAGCCATGGCGGGGGAAAGGAAAGGCTCGGAATTCAGCGTTGGCGGCATGAAGACTAAGCTGCAGGCAGCCACAATCTGTCTGGATGCAGGGGGAAAAATGGCCATCGCCAATGGGGAAGACCCGAAAGTCGTGCATCGCATCATCGATGGAGAAGATGTGGGTACACTATTTGGGTGATGATTTGTAGATTGAAAAAATAAGGAGGAAAAAAGATGAGTTATTGTCCCAATTGCGGCAGACAGATCTTGGATGAAAGCCTGGGCTGTCCTGTTTGTAATGTAAAAAATAATATTGATCCTGCCAAGACTGTAGTTGATGGGCAGGCGGAAGAGGTCAAAGCAGAAACAGTTGACAGCTTTACTGTAGAAGACAGCGATGGAAAGACCCATCATTTTGAAAGCAATACGGAAACGGGCGATGCGGAATATGTCAGAAAGGAAAAAGTTTCCGCAGATGCCACCATTCACCCTCTGCTGAAGGTGCTGATTATCGTGCTGATCGTCATGGTAGGCGGTTTTGGTGCTATTGCGGGCTGTGTGGCCGGTGTTGTCCTTTCCAAAAGCCCTTCGGAGGATTACCGTCGCTTCGGTAAGCTGATGATGACGGTCAGCATTGTGGTGCTAGTGCTTTCCTTCCTGTGCTGTGCTATGTCAGCGTCTTTGGGAAGTCTGAATTATGTGCTGGATTGATATGATTGATTTTTTGGAACGCATGGGCTCTGCCGTCTGTCATCAGATGGCGGAGCGCAGTTTTATATGGAGGAATTGGAAAATGCCCCTTTGTGCCCGCTGTACGGGTATTTATATTGGCGCATTTTTTGCTCTATGCTTTTTTCTTTGGAAAAAGCGGATGGAGGGAAACCGTCCCTTTTCCACAAAACAAATTTTGGGGATGCTTTTGTGCATCATCCCCATGGCGACGGATGGCTTTTGCAGCTATATAGGATTGTGGGAAAGCAATCAGTTTTTGCGTATCCTGACGGGAAGCCTGATGGGTGCAGTGATTCCCGGTCTGCTTCTGTTGGCGGGAAATTTCGACCCTGTTGGGAAAAATGACAAGATGATTTACGAAAGTACATTGGAATTGTTTTTTGTAGTCGTTTGTAGCGCAGCATTTGGCCTGTGTCTTTGGATGGGATTGCCCCTACAAAGAATTGGTGCAGTGCTTTCCATTGCAGGGGAAGTTTGTCTTTGGGCTGGCGTGCTTTGGCTGATTCTGAAAAGTATTTTTGGAAAGGGGAAACTGCCCCTGCGGTCTATCTCTTTGTTGCTGGCCTTTTGTATCATTTTTGTGGTAGGAGGGTTTCTTCCATGAAAAAAGAATTGCGGGCGGAAGCCCTGAAACAGCGGGATGCAATACCTTTGGCGGAGCGGGAAGAAAAAAGCAGACAAATCGCGGCGTATATCCTGCGAAGTGAAGCATATCAATACGCAAAACGTATTTTCACCTTTGTAAGTATGGGTTCCGAGGTGGAAACCAAGGGGATTATGGCTCAGGCGTGGAAGGATGGAAAAACTGTTGCCGTTCCAAAAACGGAAAAGGGACGGGTGATGTATTTTCTGCCAATCGAATCTTTTGGGGATTTGAAAGAAGGCCGATTTGGCGTGATGGAGCCTTTGGGCGGTCAAGAAGATGCCGTTGTTCCGAAAAAGGGCGATTTATTTCTGGTGCCCGGAGCATTATTTGATGAAAAAAGGAATCGCATCGGCTATGGCGGCGGTTATTATGATACATATTTTGAAAAATATGGGGGATATGGAAAGATCGGATTGGCGTTCCAATTTCAAGTGGGGAAAGTGCCGATTCCCGCGGAAAAAACGGATATCCCTTTGGATAATATTGTGACGGAAAACGGATGGATGGGAGGAAGGAAACATGAGTAATCTGGTGGAAATGGGAAAAAAAGCAAAGGCTGCGGCGGTCGTTTTGGCTACCCTGTCTACGCCCAGAAAAAATAAAGCCTTGCTGGCTTCTGCTGATGCGCTGCTGGCAGCCAAGGAAGAAATTCTGGCGGCAAACAAAGCGGATGTGGATACTGCCTTGGAAAATGGCATCAAAGGTGCTTTCATTGACAGACTGACCCTGACAGAAGCCCGTTTGGCAGATGTGGCAGATGGTCTGCGGCAGGTGGCAAAACTGGATGACCCTGTGGGCGAAGTGCTTTCCATGAAAAAGCTGGACAATGGTCTGGTGGTAGGGCAGAAGCGGGTGCCTATGGGTGTCATCGGCATTATTTTTGAAGCCCGCCCCAATGTGACGACAGATGCCTTTGGTTTGTGCTTGAAAGCAGGCAGTGCAGTCATCCTGCGTGGTGGCAAGGAAGCCTTCTGTACCAATCAGGCTACCATCAAAGCTCTGCGCTCTGCCTTGGTGGCAGAGGGGCTGCCGGAGGATTGTGTGCAGATGGTTCCTGATACTTCCCGAGAAACGGCCAATGAAATGATGCGCTTAAATGGCTACTTAGACGTTTTAATTCCCCGTGGCGGCGCAGGTCTCATCAATAGCGTAGTGCAGAACAGCACCGTTCCCGTGATTCAGACAGGGGTGGGCAACTGCCATGTTTTTGTAGATGAAAGCGCAGATTTTGAAAAAGCCGCAAGAATTGTTATCAACGCAAAAACCCAGCGCCCTGGTGTCTGCAATGCTTGTGAAAGCCTTTTGGTGCATGAAAAGATTGCGGAAGCTTTTCTGCCTGAAATCGGCAAAGCTTTGCAGCAGAAGAAAGTGGAAATTCGCGGTGACGAAACCACACAGAAGCTGGTAGATGGTTCCGTTGCGGCAACGGAAGAAGACTGGGGCACAGAATATGCTGACTACATCATTTCCGCAAGAGTGGTGAAGGATATCGATGAAGCCATCGATCATATCAGAAAATACTCCACAGGCCATTCTGAAGCTGTTGTTACAGAAAATTATACCAATGCCCAGCGTTTCTTGAACGAAGTGGACGCAGCGGCAGTTTATGTCAATGCTTCTACCCGATTCACAGACGGCGGTCAGTTCGGCTTCGGCGCGGAAATCGGCATCAGCACCCAGAAGCTCCATGCCCGTGGGCCTATGGGTCTGAAGGAATTGACAACGACGAAATATATCATTTACGGTGACGGTCAGATCAGAGAATAAGCGGGAGGGAAAGCCTATGCAGGATATCCGTTATATGGACGCGTGGATACACGTACCCCTTTGTAAAAAAGGCGATAAGCTTTATCATTATACAACGGCAGAGGGCGTACGGGGCATCGTAGAAAATCGTGAATTTTTGGCAACGAAAAGTGATTTCCTCAACGATAAGCTGGAATTTCAGTATGCGGTGGAGGTCATGGAACGGCTGACAGAAAAATATATCGTCAATCAGGAACTGCGGGAGTGTTTCTTTTCCAAGCTGAAAAAAGAGATCGATCGTTTGGGGGTCATTACACCGATCTGCGCAGGCGATGGGGATTGTGAGATCGATGAGATGAGTTTTTATGTAGTCGCTTTTTCCAAATTGCAGAATAATGCTCTGCTTTGGGCGGAGTTTACGGATTTTCGGGGATATTGTCTGGAATTTGATTATGAAAAGATTGTGGAAGGCTTTCAAAATCGAGTTTTCCTCCACGGTACGGTCATTTATGATGAAGAAGAACAAATGAATGGACTGCTGGAATCTTTGCTTTCTTGTATCCGCAATCTGATCGAAGAAGGGGCAGCAGATCTGGAGGGGTTTTTTGAAGAAGAAGCAAATCCTTCCGAGGAATCCCTAGATAAGCTGGTGCTGGAGATGTCTGTGGTTTGTTCCGTCTATGCTATGTTCTTTAAGAAAAGCTTTTTTGAAGGAGAACAAGAATACCGCTTTATCTTCCCGCCTCTGATCAACAATATTGGTACGGATAAGCCGAATTTTCGCCTGCTGGATCAGATATTTTTGCCCTATATCATGGTGGAATTTGAAGGGGGAAAAGAAAATGTCCCTCTGGAAAGCGTCATGGTGGGGGCGAAAAACAACAGCGATATCGCCGTTCGCGGCATGCGCTATTTCCTGAAGACTCAAGGCATCGATATCCCTGTGCTGCTTTCGGATATCCCTTTGCGTTACTGATGCTTTCGAAAAACATATAAAGATTCTTTGCATTGGTTTTGCTTTTTGGAAAGGAAAATAGAGACCATAGAATATGTTTCCGTGACGGCATATGCGATGGGAAGTGAATCCTAATAGGAAACGGAAAAGAGAAAAGCCTGTATCAAATCAGAAAAATGATTTGATACAGGCCTTTTTAAGTTTCCTGCTTCATCAGGTGTACGATGTTTTCCCTCGTATCCGCAGTAAAGAGGGTTTCTTCTCCATAGGAAAGTGGGCTGTCAAAGGAGATCCGGTATCCCAAAGCGCTGGCATATCCGCATACGCTGGCGGTTACCCGCTGCCCCTTTACAAAAAGAAGCTGTACCATCCCCTCATTTACCGTTTCGTGAAGAGAGCCGCTTTGAAACCCGATGATTTCCGCCATTTCTTCTTTGGTGGTATAGGGGGCTAAGGTGTAGACCTTATCCCAAGCAAAGGGCACGACCGCATCGAGAGTGACTATCTCATTCCCTTTAAGGGATGTGATAGATTCCTTTAACGTATGATTGTGGTATGCTACCATTGGATTGCCGATATAAAGATATCCCAGATAAAGCACGGCAAGGAGAAGGAATAAAATATATTTCTTTTTCATTGTTGTACCTCCATGGGGATAGGATAGCATAGCTATAGGGAAGAAGCTATTTCAAAATTTTTAAGGATTTCTTAAAGTATTTTTGAATGGGGAAGTAAAGCCGTTTTTCAAATGTGATCTGATAGCCGATTGTGTCGGAACCCTTATTTTTGAACAGGAATGTATCCGCTGCAACAGGAACACAGATATGTGAAATTGACTATTCTATGGGTTTCGAGTATAATAAATTATTGAACTCTATCTTGGAAAGGATTTGTGTATATGGATAATACGTTATTGATACTTCTGCTGGGCATCCCCGGTATTCTTGTGGCAACGACCGTCCATGAATTTACAAGGGCCTTGCTCTCTACTATCTTTGGGGACAACTACCCCAAAAGACAGGGAAGACTGACCCTGAACCCCGTCAAGCATTTCGAGCCCATTGGTTTTCTGATGATGTATTTTAGCGGCGGCTTTGGTTGGGGCAAGCCTGTGGAGACCAGCGCTCTGTATTATAAAAACAGAAAAAGAGATACGCTGTTGGTGGCGATCCTTCCTTCTGTTGTGAATCTGGTTCTGGGTATTGTTTTCCTAGGTGTGTATCAGGCATTGAAAAGAAGCGGCGGCAATTATTATTTGGTGGCACTGCTCAATTATATGGCTTATTACAACGTTGGTCTGGCTGTGTATAATATCCTGCCTGTGGCACCTATGGATTGTGTAAAGGTGCTGGCTGTGCTGATGCCTGCCAACCAGTATTTCAAATATATGCAGAATGAAAAGCTGATCCAGATGATCTTCCTGTTCCTTCTGTTCTTCGGTTTGATTACAGGCTTCATGGATAGTATCATTTATGGCGTGATGTCTTTGTTTGGCGGTATTTTCGGGCTGATTTAAGGAAGGGAAAGAGATGGATACAATCAATATCAGGCTGGATGCCTTCGAAGGTCCTTTGGATTTATTGTATCACCTGATCGAAAAAAATGAGATCGATATTTATGATATCCCCATTGCTTCCCTGACGGAGCAGTATCTTGCCTTTTTGGATGCGGCGGAGGATCGGGATATGGACGGCATGAGCGAGTTTCTTCTCATGGCCGCGACACTTTTGGAGATCAAAAGCAAAATGCTCCTGCCTGCGCCCAAAAATGAGGAAGAGGAAGGCCCTGACCCCCGTGAAGAGCTGGTACAGAGACTGTTGGAATATAAAAAGATCAAGGATATGACCGATACCCTCAAGGAACGAGAAGAGGAAGCGGCATTGGTCTTTTATAAAGAAGCCGATGCATCTGTGGCAAAGCTGAAGGAACAGCCCCCTCAGGATTTGGAGGACTTGTTGCAGGGCATTACGATGGATGACCTCTATCAGGCTTTTCAGCAGGTGATGGCACGAAAGGAAACGAAGGTGGATCAGGTCCGCAGTTCCTTCCGTTCTGTGCAGAAAGATTTGTTCACAGTGGGGGAAAAGATGGAATATATCCGCGACCTGCTGATTTTGCGGCCCTATGGGAAAACGGCTTTCCATACCATTTTCCGGGAAAACGCAGGGAAGATGGAAAAGGTCGTTACATTCCTTGCTCTTTTGGAATTGATTAAGCAAAAGGAAGTGCAGATTACTCAGGAGAGAAACTTCGGAGAAATCCTTATCAGCAAATACAGCGAAGGAGGAGCAGAATGAGATTATCAGAACTGGAAGCAGTAGTGGAATCCCTGCTGTTCATCGCCGGGGATGCGGTGCCGCTGACATCCATTGCCCAGACCATCGAACTGGATAAAGCCACGGCCAAGGCAGTCGTCCTTGCCTTGGCGGATAAATATGAAAAGGAAAAACGGGGTCTGCGCATCGTAGAGATCGAAGGCTCTTATCAGATGTGTACGGCGGCGGAGTGTTTTGAATATATCCGTAATATGTATAAAAGCCCCCAGAGACAGGGGTTGACTCAGTCTCTGCTGGAAACACTGGCTATCGTTGCCTATAAACAGCCCATCACCCGTGCCCAAATTGAAGAGATTCGCGGGGTCAGCTCCGACCATGCGGTGGCAAAGCTGGTGGAAAAGCGGCTGATCTGCGAAGTGGGCAGAGGGGATACCCCCGGCAGACCCGTTTTGTTTGGGACGAGCAATGAATTTCTGCGCTATTTCGGTTTTAAGAGCATCGGTGAACTGCCACCTCTGGAAGAAGAACAGGATGAAGAGAACGGCGATGAATTGACCGTATAAGTACATAATGAAAACAAAAAATGAATAGAAATAGCAGGAGGAGGGATGCCTATGAAGCGGATAACCTTGTTACTCCTGCTTTTTTTATTGTCTGCAACACCTGTTTTTGCCAGCGAGCCGAACATAGCCGCCCAGGGGGCTGCCTTGATCGATGGGAAAACGGGACGGCTCTTATGGGAAAAAAACGGCGAAGAACCCTTTGCCATGGCAAGTACCACAAAGATCATGACAGCCATCCTGGTTTTGGAAAATGCAGATCTGGAGGACACTGTCACCATTAGCAAAAATGCTGCCCATCAGCCGGAGGTACATATGGATTTGAAAGAAGGAGAGCAATGGAAGGTGGGAGACTTGCTTTCCGCCATGATGCTGCGTTCCTATAACGATGCGGCGGTGGCTTTGGCGGAGCATATTTCGGGGAGCGTGGAAAAATTCTGTGTCGAAATGACGAAAAAAGCGGGAGAGATCGGGGCGAAGGATACGGTTTTTGGTTCTCCCAATGGATTGGATAGCCATTTGACCGATGCACAGCACCATTCTACAGCTTACGATATGTCTTTGATTGCGGCCTACGCTCTGGAAAATGAGACCTTTCGGGAGATCATTGCCCAACCAGAGATCTCTGTGGCAGATATAGAAGGAAAGCATATCTGCAGCGCCACCAATACAGATCGTTTTTTGAAAGAATACAGCGGTGCATTGGGGGTAAAGACAGGCTATACCAATAAGGCGGGACATTGCTTTGTGGGGGCGGCAGAACGGGATGATGTCCTGCTGGTCTCCACTGTTCTCGGCAGCGGCTGGGGCGATGCAGGTAAGCAGAAAAAATGGACAGATACGAAAGCCCTGATGGATTATGGCTTCGATACCTTCCATCCCTATGAAGCAGTGGCAAAGGGAACTGTTTTAGGGGAAGTGAAGCTCATCGATTCTCCTATGGAACAGGTGGAGACGGTTTTGGCAGAAGGGTATACGGCTTTGTTCTCGAAGGAGGAAATAGAAAACCTGCGGCTGGAAGCAGATTTGCCAAAAGAAACGGAAGTGCCGTTGAAAAAAGGCGAGAAGCTGGGAAAAGCCAGCCTTTGGTTGGAGAATGAAAAATTGGTGGAGATCGACCTTTTGGCGGGAGAAGCAGCCCGCTCCTTTACCCTGCAGGAAAGGCTGCACCGATTGGTAAAAAACTGGTTGACCTGGAGAAACTTTTGACTTTCCCCTTATCCTCGGGTATACTGTTCACAACAAATACTTTTGAGAGAACGGAGATTTTTATATATGGAAGAAAGATTGCAGAAATTCCTGGCAGAAGCCGGCGTGGCATCCCGCAGAAAGGCGGAAGAGCTGATTGCCCAGGGAAAGGTAAAAGTAAATGGCAAGGTAGTCACAGAGATGGGCATCAAGATCGACCCCGCTAAGGATGAAGTGACTTACCTGGGAAAAAAAGTGACCACAAAAGATACAAAGATGGTCTATATCATGCTGTATAAGCCAGAAGGCTATGTGACAACAGCCAAGGAACAGTTTGGCAGACCTGCGGTGATGGATTTGATAAAGGGCGTCAAGGAACGTATTTTCCCTGTGGGGCGATTGGATTACGATACTTCCGGTCTGCTGCTGCTGACCAATGATGGCGATCTGACCTATAAGCTGACGCATCCCAAGCATGATGTGGATAAGACCTATATCGCAAAGCTGTACGGTATCCCTGATGAGGGCGCATTGCAGAAATTCCGCAGAGGTGTGGTGATCGATGGCAAGAGAACGAAACCTGCTAAAATTCAGATCATCGATAAGGATAAGGATGGTCGCTTCTGCACAGCAGAGATCAGCATCCACGAAGGCAGAAACAGACAGGTGCGTAAGATGTGCGAAGCCATCAAGCATCCCGTGGCACAGCTGAAACGTGTGGCAACAGGCGAGCTGAAGCTGGGGGATCTGCAGAAAGGCAAATATCGTCATCTGACAGAAAAGGAAGTCAAATACCTGAAAAAGCTGTAAGGAGGAATCCGTATGATCGACGATATCGTAGAATTGGTCGTAGATGTTGCGACAGATATTGGCGTGGCTGTTTGGGGTTATCGCAAGGAAAAAAACAGCAGGAAGAAGAGGATGAATGGTAGCCAAGGAAGATAGAAAAAGACCCCTGTGAGAACAGGGGTCTCTTTATGTGCGTTTGTAAAAATAAGGGCCGCAGTAGGGTTCATGGGTGTGGATATATGTCCATTTCCCTTCCGCACTGAAGATATAGATATCAGGGTAGGGGATAAAACTGTGGTCGAAGTCCTCGGCTTTGAGCAGGTGTGCATTTTCTACCAGATAGGCTTCTTTTGTATGCTGAAAGAAGAAATATGCTGTATCCTTGGGGCAGATATCAAAGGCAGTTCTGGCTGCATCTTCCGTCAGAGCATCCAGTAGCTCGAAGCTGAACAGATGCCATTTATACTGGTCAAAGCGGACATGGTTTCGGTTTTCTTTGGAAACGGATGTAGCGAAAATTTTTGTCCATTTCGCCATAGTGGTGCTGCGGTTCACAGGGGTGAAGCGGATGCCTCGCTGCAGCAGTTCTTGGCGGAATTGCCGATCATCATAGGCATTTACATGATCGTAATATTCTCTGGCGGCTTCCGTGATCTGGCCCAGCATTTCCTGCCGGCCAACAATTTCTGCGGGATCGGTCAGGAAAAGTGTTTTGTTGTTTTCCTGAATATACGTCTCGAAATTGATTAAATAATCTTCCAAAGGATGCACCTCCCTTTCTGTTTGTTTCAACTGTAGCATGGTAAAAAAGGAAATGCAATGAAAGGAAAACTATTGTAAGAAACTCTTAACAAAACAAGGAAAAGAGGATAGCTGCTTTTCTGCTTGAAAGGTACTGCTCCTTGCCGTATAATATATAGTCAGGAAAAAGTAGAGTGAATAAAGGAGAGAACCTCATGGAACAAAAAAGAACAAGATTTTACCTGATTCGTCATGGGGAGACGGATTGGAACAAGGGCGGCCGCTATCAGGGCTGCACGAATATACAGTTGAATGACGCAGGCAGAGAACAGGCACGTCTTTTGGGAGAACGCTTCAAATATATGCCCTTGGATGCAGTATACGTTTCTCCGCTGGACAGAGCTGTGGCAACAGCGGAGCCTTTGGCGGCTGCCCATGGTCTGACACCCATCAAGGATGCCCATTTTAGAGAGATCAATTTCGGCGAATGGGAAGGACACACCATTGGGGAGCTGTCTGAAAAATTCGGCAAAGCATATACTGATTTCTTTGCTAACCCCTTTGACCACCCCGTTCCCGGGGAAGGTTCCTTCCAAAATGCTATGGATCGTGCCATCGAAGGTTTCAATGCCTTGGCGGAAAAGCATAAAGGGAAGAACGTTGCAATTGTTTCCCATGGGGGCTTGTTGCGTGTCATGTTGGTTGGTCTGTTGGAAATGGGTGATGCTTTCTATCGGAAAACTTGGATGACCAATACCTCTATCACAATGCTGGATGTGATGGAGGATGGCAGAAAGCTGCTGATGACGCTGAACGATAAAGCCCACTTAGAGATAGCAGAGGTATTCAAAAAGGGTGAATGATATGAAAAAGAAAATTATCGTGATTGGCGCAGGGGCGGCAGGGCTGATGGCAGCAGGCCGAGCGGCAGAAAAGGGTCACGAAGTTCATTTATATGAAAAAAACAACAGAATCGGGAAAAAAATCCTCATCACCGGCAAAGGACGCTGCAATGTGACCAACGACAGCGATGTGGAAGGCCTGCTGGACAATATTCCCGGTAATCCCTATTTCCTGTACAGTGCTTTTTATCATCTGGACAGCTTTCAATTGCAGGAATTTTTCAAAAACCTGGGGCTGGAGCTGAAGGTAGAACGAGGCAAACGGGTTTTCCCTGTTTCCGACCGTTCTCTGGATGTTGTTCTGGCTTTGGAAAAATACCTGAAGAAAAATAAAGTAAAGCTCCATCTGGAAAGCCCTGTGGACAGTATCCTCATCGAAGAGGGGAAAGCAGCGGGCATCCGTTTGAAAAATGGGAAAGAAGAAAAATCTGATGGCGTTATCGTTTGCACAGGAGGTCTTTCCTATCCCGGGACAGGCTCTACCGGCGACGGCTATCGTTTTGCCAAGGCAGCAGGTCATCATGTGACGAAGCTTTATCCTTCTTTGGTGCCTTTGAAAACAGCGGAGGAATGGTGCCATGAACTGATGGGGTTGAGCTTGAAGAATATTGAAATCACAATCAAAAATAATAAGGGCAAGAAGGTCTACAGTGATTTTGGGGAAATGCTGTTCACCCATTTCGGCGTTTCGGGTCCTGTTATTTTGAGTGCCAGTAGACATATTATCTTGTCTATTGACGAAGGCTACAAGCTGTATATCGACCTGAAGCCTGCCATGGATGAAAAGAAGCTGGATATGAGATTGTTGAGAGACTTTGAAAAATATGCAAATAAGGATTTCGCCAATGCACTGGATGATCTGCTTCCGCAGAAGCTGATCCCTGTCATCATTCAATTGGCGGAGATTGACCCCCGCAAGAAGGTCAACGGCATTACGAAGGAAGAAAGAAAACGCCTTTGCACTTTGCTGAAAGCCCTGCCTTTGACCATTACAGGCACAACAGGCTATAATGAAGCTGTCGTGACCTGCGGCGGTATCCATGTAGATGAAATTGATCCTTCCACCATGGAAAGCAAATTTGTAAATCATCTGCATTTCGCAGGGGAAGTTTTGGACGTAGACGCCTATACAGGGGGGTTCAATCTGCAGATTGCCTTTTCCACTGGCTATTTGGCAGGGGAAAGTATCTGTCAGGAATAAGGAGGAACAAAAATGAAACGATTTGCCATTGCGGTGGACGGGCCTGCGGGCTCCGGCAAAAGCACCGTTGCAAAAATGGTTGCCAGAAAGCTTGGCATTATTTATGTAGATACAGGGGCGATGTATCGTACCGTTGCCCTGCACTGCACCCAGGAAAATATTCCTTTAGAGGAGGAAGCAGCCGTTGTGGCAGTTTTGGATGGGCTCAATATGCGTATCCAGCCTAATACAGATGGTCAGCGTATTTTCCTGAATGAAGAAGATGTGACAGCAAAGCTCAGAACGGCGGAAATCGGCAAAGGAGCTTCCGTTGTTGCTGCTTATCAGCAGGTGAGAGAACGGATGGTAGAGCTGCAGCAGGAAATGGCGAGGGAACATTCTGTCATCATGGACGGCAGAGACATCGGTACAGTGGTGCTGCCCCATGCGGAAGTGAAAATCTATCTGGACGCAGGCGTGGAAGAAAGAGCCCGTCGCCGTGTGGGAGAGCTGGAAGCCAAAGGCGAAACAGCCGATTTTGAAGAAACAAAAAAAATGATCATCCAGAGGGATTATAACGATATGAATAGAGAACACAGTCCTCTGAAAAAAGCAGACGATGCCATCAGTCTGGATTCTACAGGCATGAGCATTGAAGAAGTGCTGCAGGCGATCCTGGATATTACAGCAGAAAGGGTGAAAGCATAATGAAGGGTGAATCTTGGTTTTGCAGACTGGCAGTTAGACTGGTAAGAATTTGGTTTGCCATCATGTTTAAAGTTGAAATTATTGGCAAGGAAAATGTGCCAGATGATGGGAATGCCATCATCTGCTGTAACCATTACAGCAACTACGATCCCTTTGCTGCGGCGATTTATTTGGATAGACTGCCCCATTATATCGGCAAAAAGGAACTGTTCAAAAACAAGATTGTGGCATGGGCACTGAATGAATGTGGGGTATTCCCCATTGACAGAAAGGCTTCCATGGATATGAAGGCAGTTAAAACAGCCTTAAAAATTCTGAAAGAAGGCAAGATCCTTGGTATCTTTGCAGAAGGCAAGCGTGTCAAAGAAGGGGAAGAAGTAGACGCAAAGGGCGGCGTGGCTTTGTTTGCTATGAAAGGCAATGCCCCTGTGATTCCCTGTGCTATCAGCGGCAAATATAAATTTCGCCATAAAATTACAGTCCGCTACGGCGAACCCCTGACACTGGATGAATTCCGCGGTCAGAAACTGACAACAGAGCTGATGAGTAAGATTACAGAAGTGATCATGGGCAGAGTGAAAGAAATGAAGGTGAAAGCATGAGTAATGTAACACTGGCGGAATCCGCAGGGTTTTGCTTTGGTGTAAAGCGTGCCATTGAAATGGCTTACGAGGAGATCGAAAAAAACAACGGTGAGCCTTTATACTCTTATGGCCCCCTGATCCATAATAAAGAAGTGACAAAAGATTTGGATGCCAAAGGTCTGCACATTATCGAATCTTTGGATGGCATTGAGGAAGGCACTGTCGTTATCCGTTCCCATGGCGTCGGCAAATTTTTGTATGACGCTTTGGAGGAAAAGGGCATGAAGATGGTGGATGGCACCTGTCCCTTCGTAAAAAAAATACATAATATCGTAAAAGAGGCTTGGGAAAACGGCAAAAGCGTCATCATTGCCGGGGATGGCAATCATCCTGAAGTCAAGGGGATCAATGGCTGGTGCGGCAACAGCGCGGTCATCCTGGAAAGCCCCGAAGCAGCGGCGGCAGCAGATTTGCCTGGGGACAAGGAATATGCTGTTGTTGTTCAGACCACCTTCCGTCAGAGTAAATTTGACGAAATGCTGGATATTTTAAGGGGAAAGGGATTATCTTTGGATATTTCCCAGACCATCTGCTCCGCAACGGAAAAGAGACAGAAGGAAGCCGTGCAGTTGTCCCAAAGTGTGGACAAGATGATCGTTATCGGTGACAAAAAGAGCTCTAATACCCAAAAACTGGTGGAGATATGCAAAAAAAATTGCAAGAATACCGTTCATATTGAAACAATTTGCGATTTGGTGTTGAAAACTTTTTCTAAGGGTGATAAAATAGGTATAACTGCAGGTGCGTCCACACCGCCTGCAATAATTAAGGAGGTAGTAGTTACTATGAGCGAATTTGAAAATGCACAGAATTTAGGAGAGGAAGTAAGCTTTGAGCAGATGTTGGAAGAATCTCTCGTTACACTGCATACTGGCGATGTTGTAAAAGGCACAGTTATCCAGGTAGTTGGCGAAGAAGTTTCCGTTAATCTGGGTTTCAAATCTGACGGTGTTATCCCCAGAGGCGAATTCAGCAGAGATACAACAGTAGTTCCCAGCAAAGTAGTTCAGCCTGGCGACGAAATCGAAGTTTTTGTTGTTCGCGTAAACGATGGCGACGGCAACGTTCTGCTGTCCAGAAAACGCATTGAAGAACAGAAGGGCATGGAAGATATCGAAAAGGCTTTCAATGAAAAAACAGTTGTTACAGGTACAGTAACGGACGTTGTAAAAGGCGGCCTGATCGCAGTTGTAAATGGCGTAAGAGTATTCATCCCCTCTTCCCAGGTTTCCAATAGATTCATCGAAGACCTGAGCGTATTCAAAGGTCAGGAATTGGAATTCAACATCATTGAAATGGATAGAGTAAAACGTCGTATCATCGGCGGCAGAAAAGCTCTGGTTGAACAGGAAATTGCAGCTAAGAGAGCAGCTCTGTTCGAAACAATCGAGGTTGGCTCCAAGATCGCTGGTACAGTATCCAGACTGACAGATTTCGGTGCTTTCATTGATCTGGGCGGTGTAGATGGTCTGATCCACATCTCCGAAATGAGCTGGGGCAGAATCTCTAACCCTAGAGAAGTGCTGAAAGAAGGCCAGGCAGTTGAAGTATTCGTTCTGGATGTAGACAAAGAAAAAGGCAAAATCAGCCTGTCCTTGAAAGATGCGAACATGAACCCCTGGAAACTGGCAGCAGATAAATATGCAGTTGGTTCCATCGTAGAAGGTAAAGTTGTTCGTATGGTACCTTTCGGTGCTTTTGTTGAACTGGAACCCGGCGTAGATGGGCTGGTACACATCTCTCAGATCGCTAACAAACACGTTGTAAAACCCGAAGATGAACTGAAGGTTGGCGAAATCATCAACGTGAAGGTTCTGGAAGTAAATTCCGAACAGAAAAAGATCAGCCTCTCCAAGAGACAGGCAGACGCTCCTGTGGAAGAAGCTCCTGCAGAAGAAGCTCTCGTAGCAGAATAATCCCGTGTGCAAAAGCTCCCATTGTGGCGTTACCATGGTGGGAGTTTTTTCATTTTCATATCTCCAACAGCATATAGAAAATTTTTTATAGAGATTTTGCGCGAAATGCAATGAAAAATTTTCATGCCGAAAAGAAAAGCCTTAGAAATAGGACTTTTCTGTATTTATAAAGAAAAATTAAGGGTTTTATTGAATTTTCTATATATGCAGGTTTTTAATAATATTAAAAAATTTCATAAAAAAGCCTGATTTATAGAAAAACCATTAGAAAACAATAAAAAAACCGGCATTGTTATGCAAGTGATTTTATGTTATACTTTTTAAGTAGTTTAGTGGGATAGAGGAGGAAAGTGCATGGAAAAACGTGAAATTTTCCGTTTTATCGACCATACATTGCTGAAACAGGACGCAGTCTGGGAACAGATTCGCGAAATATGTCTGCAGGGTATGGAATGTGGTGCTGCTTCCGTATGTATCCCGCCTTCTTTTGTGAAGCAGGCAGCTGATTTTGTGGAAGGAAAACTTCCCATTTGTACAGTCATTGGTTTTCCGAATGGATACCAGACCACAACGGTAAAAGCTTTCGAAGCGGCAGAAGCCGTGAAGGATGGTGCGGCTGAGATCGATATGGTCATCAATATCGGCTGGGCAAAGGTCAAACGGTATGACGATATCCTGCAGGAGATTGATACAGTCAAGGATGCCTGTGGCGGGAAGCTGCTGAAAGTCATCATCGAAACCTGCCTTTTGACAGAAGAAGAAAAAACCGCTCTCTGCGATGTGGTGAGCCGCTCTAAGGCGGAATTCATCAAAACCAGCACTGGCTTTGCCGGCGGCGGAGCAACGCTGGAAGATATCCGACTGTTCAAAAAATATGTGACAGGGGATACGAAGATCAAGGCAGCAGGCGGCATCAGATCCGTTGCCGATGCGGAAGCTTTTCTGGCAGCAGGTGCGGATCGGCTGGGGGCCAGTTCTCTTCTTGCCATGCTGAAGCAGGAGATCGGGAAATAAGCCCATAAATATGCAGAAGATAATACAATGCATATTTCATAAAAATAACCTGAAATGGGAAAACAAAAAGGAGGAGTTTAAAATGAGTTTATTCAAGAAATTTGCAGCAATGACACTGACACTGACAATGGCATTCAGCTTTGCAGCATGTGGTGGTTCCCAGGAGGCACCCGCAGATGATGCAGCAGCAGAAGGCAAAACTTACATCATTGCTACAGACACAACATTTGCACCTTTCGAATTCCAGAACGAAGCTGGCGAATATGTAGGTATCGATATGGACCTGCTGGCAGCTATCGCTGAAGATCAGGGCTTCCAGTATGAACTGCAGTATCTGGGCTTCGACGCAGCTGTACAGGCTCTGGAATCTGGTCAGGCTGACGGCGTTATCGCTGGTATGTCCATCACAGAAGAAAGACAGCGGAAATTCGATTTCTCTGACGCTTACTTCGACAGCGGCGTTGTAATGGGTATCGCAGCAGACAATGAAGAAATCAAATCCTATGAAGACCTGGCTGGCAAAAAGGTTGCAGTAAAGAGAGGTACAGAAGGTATGGACTTTGCTGAATCTATCAAAGATCAGTATGGTTTCGAAACAGTAGTATTCGATACTTCCGATGCAATGTGCATGGATGTTAAGGTTGGCAACAGCGTAGCTTGCTTCGAAGACTATCCTGTAATGGGTTACGGTATCGTACAGGGCAACGGCCTGAAAATGGTAACAGAAAAAGAACAGGGTAGCTCTTACGGTTTCGCAGTTGGCAAAGAACAGAATGCAGAACTGCTGGAAATGTTCAACACAGGTCTTGCTAACCTGAAAGAAAGCGGCAAATATCAGGAAATTCTGGATACATACATCCAGGAATAATTCCTTAAGGAGTAGTGCCTCATGAGTAGTTTTTTTGAGTATGTAGGACGGTGTATGCCTCAGCTTTTGACAGGCTTGAGTCTTACACTGCAGATGACAATTCTTTCTTTGATTTTGGCAGTTGTGATCGGTATGATCGCTTGTCTGTTCAGCATCTCCAAGGCAAAGCCCCTGAACTGGATCTCCGGTATCTACCTGAGCATCATTCGTGGGACACCTCTGATGGTACAGGCATTCTTCATCTACTTTGGTATCACAGGTGCCTTGGGTATCAGAATCACATCCTTCAAGGCGGCTATCATCGTTCTGTGCCTGAATGCCGGCGCGTATTTGTCTGAAATCTTCAGAAGTGGTATCGCAGCGGTAAATAAAGGTCAGATGGAAGCGGCAAGAAGCTTGGGTCTGCCTTACAGTGTAGCGATGAGAAAGATTATTCTGCCCCAGGCGATCCGTATCGTTATTCCTTCCGTTCTGAACCAGTTCATCATCACACTGAAGGATACTTCTATCCTTTCCGTTATCGGCTGTGGTGAGCTGATGCGTCAGGGCCAGTTGATCGTAGCGAGAAACTATGAAAGTTTTAAAACATATGCCATCGTTGCAGTAATGTACTACGTTGTGGTAGTTGTTTTGACAAAAATTTTCCAACTGGTTGAAAGGAGGCTGGCAAACAAATGATCAAGGTGAAAGTTGAACAATTGAAAAAAAGCTTTGGCGGCCTGGAAGTATTAAAGGGGATCGACTTGGAAGTCAAAGAAGGGGAAGTAGTTTGTCTGATTGGTCCTTCCGGTTCCGGCAAGTCGACATTTCTGCGTTGCCTGAATCGTCTGGAAGAAACGACTGCAGGTACTGTAATTGTCGATGATAATGATATCACCGATCCAAAATGCAATATCAACAAGGTTAGGGAGAACATCGGTATGGTGTTCCAGCAGTTCAATCTGTTCCCTCATTTGAATGTTTTGGAAAATATTATGCTAGCGCCTGTGGACAGAAAGAAAATGTCCAAGGAAGAAGCAAAGCAGACTGCTGAACGCCTGCTGGCAACAGTAGGCTTGGCGGAAAAGGCAGCCGAATATCCGGCAAATCTTTCCGGCGGTCAGCAGCAGCGTGTTGCCATTGCCCGTGCATTGGCGATGAAACCCGATATCATGCTGTTCGATGAACCCACATCTGCGCTGGACCCTGAAATGGTAGGCGAAGTTTTGGAAGTAATGAAACAGCTGGCAAGAGACGGCATGACCATGATCGTTGTAACCCATGAAATGGGCTTTGCAAGAGAAGTGGCAGACCGTGTTATCTTCATGGATGGCGGTTACATCGTGGAACAGGGGACACCGGAAGAGGTGTTCGGCAACCCTCAGAATAAGAGAACACAGGATTTCCTGAACAAGGTTCTTTGATTGAAGAAAGAAACGGCAGAATCGAAAGATTTTGCCGTTTTTTGTATGTACTTTTAGCAGTACCAAAAGATGTTTTTCTAAAAGGCTTTCTGGACAAATGAACAAAAAAATGGTACTCTAAAAAATACATATAAACAAAAGAAAAGAGGAAAGAACATGATTGCAGTTATTGTAAATACCTTGACGGTACTGATCGGCAGTGCCATTGGTTTATTATTGAAGAAGGGCATTCCCGAACGGATCACAGATACCCTGATGAAGGGGATTGGTCTGTGTACCCTCTATATCGGCTGGAGTGGCACCCTGAAGGGGAAAAATACGCTGGTACTGATCCTTTCTATGGCCATTGGGGTTGTCATCGGGGAAGGTTTGGACTTGAATGATAAAATGAATCGCTTTGCTGCAGGTGTAGAAAACCGCTTCAAAAAAGGCGGTAATCAAATATCTTTGGCAGAGGGCTTTGTGACTGCATCTCTGCTGTTCTGTGTTGGGGCAATGACCATTGTTGGTTCCCTGCAAGCCGGCCTTTCTGGGGATTATGAAATGCTGTATACAAAATCTGTACTGGATCTGATCTCCTCTATGGTATTTGCCTCCTCTTTGGGCATCGGTGTTATGCTGGCAGGTGGCTTTGTTCTGGTTTTTCAAGGGGCTATCGTTCTGCTAGCTCAGTTCGTGGCACCCTTCCTGACGGATGTAGTCCTTGCAGAAATGGTCTGCTCCGGCTCTCTCATTATTTTTGCTTTGGGTCTGAATATCGTGGGCATCACAAAGCTGAAGGTGTTAAACTTCCTGCCTGCCATTTTCTTGCCTATTGTGCTTTGCCCTGTGTTAAATATGGTTATGTAAACAAAAAAGAGTCCGCTTGGACTCTTTTGTTTATTCCACGAAAAATTGCTGGGGCATAGGCTGGCTGGCAAAAAGCAACGGTGTCAGGCTATAGGCATAGCTGCCGGCATGGTTGAAAGTCACTAGATCACCGATATTCCCTTTTTTGACGGTAACATCCTTTGCCATGATATCTGCACCGGAGCAAAGATGCCCGGCGATATTTACGACTTCTGTCTCGCTGCTTTCGGAAAGAACATTGATATCGTAGCTATCGTTTTCTGTAACAAAAGGCTCATAGGAGGCACCGATGTGGTCGGGATGAAAGGGCAGCAGCATTTGCTGCAGGACGGGATTGCAAAAGCCATTGGCACCATTTTTGACGATATAGAAAGTTTTTCCGTGAGAACGCTTGATATCGATGATCTCGGTTACATATGTACCGCAGTCACAGGCAAGGAACCGCCCGCTTTCCAACAGAAGCTTTGCGGAAAGGTCATCTTTGTGTTTGTTAATGGAGCAGGAAACCGTTTTTCGCAGTTTTCTACAATTCAAAGGGGATTGCTTTCCTATATCATAGACCATGCCAACACCGCCGCCGAAATTTATGTAGTCAAGTTTCGTATGAAGATATTTCTGTAATGTCACTGCCAAATCCATGACATTATCATAATAGTTCCCCAGCTGTTCTGTATCCAGAACCTGAGAACGGCTATGGACATGAAGTCCGTTGATGGTCAGGTGAGGATATTTTTCTGCAAAATTCATTTTCCAAACAGGGCTTTCATCAATACCGAATTTGGAAGGCATCTGGGGTGTGCCGTCCATGGTGAAATCGGGGTGGATTCGTAAGCCTGCTGTCAGTTTCAAACCGTGTTCCGCGGCTGCTTCCTCTAGAATAGAAAGGACATAGAAGCTGTCGGCGATGATGTGACATTTGCCCATGACCTGAGAGATATCTTCTCTGGTGGGGGCTGGGCAGGAATAATAGATATTTACCGCAGGTATGCCTGCCTTTAAAGCCAAAGCCACTTCTTTTGCGGACGCGGCGTCAGCACCGATGCCCAAGGATGCTATCTTTTTCAGTACAGGCAGAAAGGGATTGGCTTTGACAGAAAAGAGAAAACGGAATCCGGGAAAGGTTTCATGCAGGATAGATGCCTGTTTTGAAATGACTTTTCCGTCATAGATATAGAAAGGAGCAGGATATTCCGCTCTGATTTTTTCGATAAAATGCATACTCTCTCTCCTTTTGTGGTATAAATAGACAAACGTCTTTCGACCATTATATTCCATAGGGGGAAACCTTACAAGGAGATGGGAATTTGTTGAAAAACCCTTGCAAATTCATGGGAAAAGTGGTATAGTACTCTATAGTAAAGATATAAGTTGTCGGCGAAAAGAGTGGGTAAACAAACCCGCTCTTTGTTGTTGTATAGGAGATTTTTGGAAAAAGAGGTGTAAAAATGGCGAAAGGAAGTAACACAGAAAGTAAAGTGCTGCCTCTTCTGGAACCCATCGTGGAAGCCAACGATCTGGAATTGGTAGATCTGGAATTTGTAAAGGAAGGCGTGAACTGGTACCTGCGTGTATATATCGACAAGGAAGGCGGCGTCAATATCGACGACTGCGAACAGGTAAGCCGTGCGCTGGAAGCTAAGCTGGATGAGGCTGACCCCATCGAGCAGGCATATATTTTGGAAGTAAGCTCTCCCGGTATCGACAGACCTTTGAAGAAAGAGACTGATTTTGTAAAATACCAGGGCGAGATCATTGATGTGAAGTTGTATAAGGCGCAGAATGGCAGCAAGCAGTATCAGGGCAAGCTGCTGGGACTGGAAAACGGCGTGCTTTCCATTGAGGAAGAAAACGGCAATGTAGTGACATTTGAACATAAAGATGCAGCCAGCGTGAGACTGGCAGTGATCTTCTAATCAAAGGGAGGAATCTGGAAAATGGATAGTAAAGAATTTTTGGATGCATTGAACCTGGTTGCAAAGGAAAAAGGCATTGACAAAGAAGTGATTTTTGAAGCCATCGAAGCATCTTTGGTTTCTGCGTGCAAGAAAAACTTCGGCACAAGCCAGAATATCAAGGTAATCATCGACAGAGAAACAGGCAACGTTGCTTGCTTTGCACAGAAAACTGTTGCGGATCCTGTAGAAGATCCTCAGCTGGAAATCTCTATTGAAATGGCTCGCGTGCTGAACCCCAACTATGTAGTTGGCGACGTAGTAGACCTGGAAGTAACACCTAAGGATTTTGGCAGAATTTCCGCACAGACAGCAAAACAGGTCGTTGTACAGAAATTCCGTGAAGCAGAAAGAGAGATCCTGTTCAACCAGTACATCACAAAAGAACGGGAAGTGGTAACAGCCATCGTCCAGAGAAAAGAACGCAGAAACGTGATCGTACAGATGGGCAAGATCGATGCCGTTCTCGCTGCCAATGAACAGATCCCCGGTGAACAGTACAACTTTATGGATCGTGTGAAGGTATACGTTCTGGAAGTAAAACAGACAACAAAAGGTCCTCAGATCTTTGTTTCCAGAACACATCCCGAACTGGTAAAACGTCTCTTTGAACAGGAAGTGCCTGAAGTACACGATGGCACAGTAGAGATCAAGAGCATTGCCAGAGAAGCAGGCAGCAGAACAAAGATTGCTGTTTACTCCAAAAATGAAAATGTTGACGCGCTGGGTGCCTGCGTAGGTCAGAATGGTTACAGAGTCAACGTCATCGTAAATGAACTGGGCGGCGAAAAGATTGACGTGATCAACTGGAGCGAAGATCCTAAGGAATTCATCGCAGCAGCCCTGAGCCCTTCCAAGGTTCTGGAAGTTGCCCTGAACGAAGCGGAACAGAGCGCAAAGATTGTTGTGCCTGACCATCAGCTGTCCCTGGCGATCGGGAAAGAAGGCCAGAACGCAAGATTGTCCGCAAAGCTGACAGGCTGGAGAATCGACATCAAGAGCGAAACACAGGCAAGAGAAACAAACTTCCTGGCTGAGGAACCTGCTGAAGAAGTTGCAGCGGAAGAAGCTGTTGTGGAAGAAGCGGCAGAAGAAATGGACGCTCTGGAAGCAATCGATGCAATCGAAGCTGCCCCTGAAACAGAAGCATAAAAGGGAGGCGAGCGTATGAAGCAGAGGAAAGTACCTCTCAGAAAATGTACCGGTTGCCAGGAAATGAAAAATAAAAAAGAACTTATCCGTATCGTGAGAAATGAAGAGGGCGAGTTTTCTTTGGACTGCACTGGCAAAAAGCCCGGGCGTGGCGCATATATTTGTCCCAATGGGGAATGTCTGGCGAAAGCCCAGAAATCCAAAGGACTGGAACGCTCCTTCAAGGCACCTGTGCCCAAGGAAGTGTATGAACAGCTGCTGAAGGAACTGGAGGAAGAAACGAATGCATAAATTCCTTTCCCTTCTGGGGCTTTGCAAGCGGGCAGGCAAGCTGGCCGCAGGCGAAGTGGCAGCAGAACAGGCGGTACGCAAGAAGCAGGCGTATCTGCTGATCTTATCGGAGGATGCTTCTAAAAATACAAAAAAGAAATTTACAAATTCCGCAGCGTATTATGAATTGCCTTTGGTAGAGGCAGGGACGAAACAGGAATTGGGCAGAGCCATCGGTGCTGATATGCGCTCCATCATCGCCATTACTGAAGAGGGCTTTGCAAAGAAATTGAGACAGCTGGCGGAAGAGAACATAGAGAATAGAACGAAGGTCGATGAAGATTGATCTTCGAGAAAGACGAGGTGTTGTGGAATGTCCAAAATTCGAATTTATGAACTGGCAAAGCAGCTGGGCGTTGCCAATAAAGATCTGATGGAAAAAATCAACAGCGTTGGTATCGAAGCAAAAAGCCACATGGCAATGCTGACAGAAGAAGAAGCTGCAAAGGTGACAGCACTGTATCAGCCCCAAAAAGAAGAACCCAAAAAAGAAGCGCATAAGAAGGAAGCCCCCAAACAGGAAGCACCCAAAAAAGATGCTCCCAAGCAGAATGGCCCCAAGCAGGAAGCACCCAAAAAAGATGCTCTCAAGCAGAATGCTCCCAAACAGGAAGTGCCCAAAAAAGATGCTCCCAGGCAGAATACCCCCAAACAGGACGCCCTCAGAAAAGACAATAATCAGAAACAGGGCGGCAATAAACCTGCACAGAAGCAGGATAACAGAAATGATAACAGACAGGGAAAGCCCCAGCAGCAGAACGGCTCCAAACAGGGCGGCAATCAGCAGCAGGGCAAACCTCAGAATAAAGATAACAACAAGGGCAAAGATAAAAAGGGCAACAAAAACGGCAATAAAAACGGCCAGAAGGTAAGAGAAAACCCCATGGAACGCAGACGCCGTGAAATGGAAGAAGAAGCAGCACTGCTGGCAGAACTAGAAGCATTGGAAGCAGCAGAAAAAGCTGCAAACGCAGATCCTGAAATCAAATATATCCCTGAAAGCATCACAGTGAAGGATCTGGCAGAGGTTCTGGGCAAAAAAGGCTCCGACCTGGTAATGAACCTGATGAAAAAGGGCAAAATGCTGGCGATCAATGCTACACTGGATTTCGACACAGCTGCAACCATCGCAGAAGATTACAACGTGATTCTGGAACTGGAAGAAGAAAAAGATATCATGGAAGAAGCTTTCGGTACAGAGGAAGAAGAAGACGAGTCCAAACTGGAAGAGCGTCCTCCCGTAGTTGTTGTTATGGGTCACGTTGACCATGGTAAAACATCTCTGTTGGATGCGATCCGTCACAGCAACGTAACAAAGGGCGAAGCCGGCGGTATCACACAGCATATCGGTGCTTACACCGTACAGATCGATGGCAAACCCATCACTTTCCTGGATACACCTGGTCATGAAGCTTTTACAGCAATGCGTATGCGTGGCGCACAGATCACAGATATCGCCATCCTGGTAGTTGCTGCCGATGACGGTGTTATGCCTCAGACAGTGGAAGCCATCAACCATGCGAAAGCCGCAGGCGTTGAAATCATTGTTGCTATCAACAAAATGGATAAACCTTCTGCAAACCCTGACAGAGTAAAACAGGAATTGACAGAATATGGTCTGCTGGCAGAAGACTGGGGCGGTACAACTGTATGCGTACCCGTTTCCGCTCATACAAAAGAAGGTATCGATAACCTGCTGGAAATGATCATCCTGACAGCAGAAATGAAAGAACTGAAAGCAAACCCCAACAAAAAAGCGAGAGGTGCCATCATCGAAGCACAGCTGGATAAAGGCCGTGGCCCCGTTGCAACAGTATTGGTTCAGAGCGGTACGCTGCGTGTCGGTGATCCTGTCGTTGCCGGTCCTGCTTATGGTAAGATCAGAGCCATGACAGATGATAAGGGCAGAAGAGTAAAAGTTGCTGGCCCTTCCACACCTGTAGAAATTCTGGGTCTGTCTGAAGTGCCTTCCGCCGGTGACAGCTTCTATGTAGCGGCAAACGATAAACAGGCAAGACAGCTGGCAGAAAGTGTTATCGCGAAAAACAGAGAAACACTGATTGGTCAGACACCTCAGAAGGTATCCTTGGATGACCTGTTCAACCAGATCCAGAGCGGTAATATGAAGGAACTGGGCATCGTCGTAAAAGCAGATGTACAGGGTTCTGTAGAAGCTGTTCGTCAGTCTCTGGAAAAATTGTCCAATGAAGAAGTACGCGTTCGCATCATCCACGGTGGTGTTGGTGCCATCACAGAAAGCGACGTTATGCTGGCTTCCGCATCCAATGCCATCATCATTGGCTTCAACGTTCGTCCCGAACCTGCTGCAAAGGCCTTCGCTGACGAAGAAAAGGTTGACGTTCGTCTGTACCGTGTCATCTACAATGCTATCGAAGACATTCAGGCTGCTATGAAAGGTATGCTGGATCCTGTATACGAAGAAAAAGTTCTGGGGCATGCAGAAGTTCGCCAGACCTTCAAAGCTTCCGGCGTTGGTACCATCGCAGGCAGCTATGTAAAAGACGGTAAAATCGTGCGTAACTGTCAGGTTCGTATCGTTCGTGACGGTATCGTTGTTTACGAAGGCGATCTGGAAAGCCTGAGACGTTTTAAGGACGACGTAAAAGAAGTTGCAGCAGGCTATGAATGTGGCCTGGTATTCAAAAAATACAATGATATCAAAGAAGGCGACTGGGTAGAAGCCTTCACGATGGTAGAAGTACCTCGCTAATCCAACCGAATCAAGGTGAAAAGATATGAAAACAAACAATAGACTTTCCCGCATCAATGATGAGATCATGAAGGAACTGTCTCAGATCATCCGAGCAGAACTGAAAGATCCCCGCATCGGTGCGATGACAAGCGTGATCCGCGTGGAAACAACGCAGGATTTGAAATACTGTAAAGTTTTTGTTTCCGTGCTGGGTGACGAAAAGGATAAAGAAAATGTAATGAAAGGGCTGAATAACGCGGGTGGATTTATCCGTCGCCTCATCGCCCAGAGAATCAATCTGCGCTATACGCCGGAGTTGAGATTCAAGCTGGATGAATCTGCGGAATATGCTATCCACATGGATCAGCTTTTCAGCCAGATTTCCAAAGAACGAGAAGAGAGAGATGCTGAATGATGAAGGCAAATGACTCTTTTGAAAAGATCATGGAATGTATCCTGTCAGCCAAAACCATTGCGCTGGCAGGGCACATCAACCCTGACGGGGATGCCATCGGTGCCTGTCTAGCACTGGGGGGTGCCTTGGAAAAGAATGGTAAAAAAGTACAGGTCGTACTGGAAAAATATGCCGATAAATACCATCTGATCCCCAACGGGCATTTGGTTTGTGAAGCGGAAAACGCAGAAGTGCCTGAGCTTTTTATTGCTTTAGACTGCGGCGATGCAGGTCGCCTTGGCGCTGCCGGGGAGATTTTCACAAAAGCAGCCAAGAAGATCAATATCGACCACCACGGCAGCAATTCCTGTTTCGGGGAGCTGAATTATGTGGATGCCGATGTGTCTTCCACCAGTGAGATCATCTTCTGCTTGCTGAAAGATCGCCTGCCCATGACAGCGGCAGAAGCGGCAGGGCTCTATGCAGGGTTGATCTATGATACAGGGGTTTTCCGTCATTCCTCCACTTCCCCTGAAACCATGAAGATTGCCGGGGAATTGATGGGCTATGGGATTCCTTTTACAGAGATTTACAACAGATTTTTCGATAGCCGCAGTTTTTCCGAATTGAAGATCATGGGGAAAGCCTTGGATAATGCGGAGCTTCTCTTTGGCGGTGATGTGGTCTGTTCCACCATCACCACAGCAGAGATCGAAGCATTGGGCGGCAGCAATAAGGAACTGGATGCCATCATCAATTACCTGAAAGGTGTATTGGGGGCAAAGGTGGCTTGTTTCTTCTATGAAAAGACGGAAACAGACGTAAAGGGCAGTTTCCGCGGCAATGACGGCTACGATGTCTGTACACTGGCGCAGAAATTTGGCGGCGGCGGTCATGTGAAGGCAGCAGGCTGCACCATTTCCGCACCCATTGCCGAAGCAAAAGCCATGGTATTGGCGGAAGTGGAAAAGATGCTGTAAGGAAATGAAAACAGCAATCTGCTTATGGAGAGGGAACAAGAGATAAAAAATACTTTTTCGCACTATCTGAACGAAGTGCTTCTGTCAGAAAAAGTTTTTTTGCTCGGAAGTGACCGACCATATATCAAAAAAGGAGGTACTGTTTTTGGACGGTATTTTTAATATATACAAGGAAAAGGGCTTTACCTCCCATGATGTGGTGGCAGTGGTGCGTCGCACCATCCACATGAAAAAGGTGGGGCATACGGGCACATTGGACCCGGATGCGGAAGGCGTTCTGCCTGTCTGTGTGGGCAAGGCCACAAAGCTTTCTGATGTTATCATGGATGGCAGAAAAAGCTATCGTGCCATGCTGCGGCTGGGCATCACAACGACGACAGAGGATGCCTCCGGCCAGGTGCTGGAAACAAAGCCGGTAGACTTCAACGAAGAGAAAATTCGGGAAGTGGTGGCTGCTTTTATTGGCAAGCTGGAGCAGGTGCCTCCTATGTATTCTGCAGTAAAGGTCAACGGGAAAAAGCTCTATGAACTGGCCAGAGAAGGCAAGGAGATACAGCGAAAATCCCGCACTATCGAGGTGTATGATATCCGTATCCGTCAATTTCTTCCCCCCGACAGGGTGGAGATGGATGTGGATTGTTCCAAGGGGACTTACATCCGTACCCTGTGTGCCGATATCGGCAAAGCCTTGGGCTGTGGCGGCCATATGGCAGAGCTGCTGCGGACGGCAACCGGCCCGTTTTCTCTGGAAAATGGCATCCGCCTTTCTGAACTAAAAGAACTGGCGGAGCAGGAACGGGCAGAAGAAGCTCTGCTGACCATGGAAGAAGCACTGAAGGATTTTCCTGTCATCAAAGTAGCGAAAAGCTCCACAAAGCTGCTTTATAACGGCGGGAAGATCCGGAAGAAATTTTTTGAGCAAAAACCTACGTCCCTGCGGGTGGGCGAGATCGTTGCTGTATACGATTTTGAAAACAACCTGGTGGGGCTTTATGAGATAAAACAAGAAGAAGACTTTTTTATCAAACCATTTAAAATGTTGATTAAGGAGTAAAAAATGGAACATATCACTGACACGCGAATCGAGCAGGACCGACCAACCGCCGTTACTCTGGGTAACTTTGACGGTCTGCATCTGGGTCATCGTTCGCTGATCAATCTGACAAAGCAGTTTGCGGAGGAACAGGGGCTGAAAAGCGTTGTTTTCACCTTCTCTCCCCATCCCATGCTTGTTTTTAAGAAAAAAGACGATTTTGCCCTGATCATGGATCCTTCCGAGAAGAAATTCCAGATGGAACAGATTGGGATTGATACTTATATTGAATACCCCTTTGATGCGCAATTTGCGGCAATGAGCCCGGAAGATTTCGCAGTCAAACTGATTTTTGAAAAACTGAAGTGTCAGGTACTGGTGGTAGGGGAAGACTATCACTTTGGCAAGGGCGCTGCAGGGAATTATGAAATGCTAAAGGAACTGGGGGCAGAAAGGGGCATTATGGTTGTTGGTGTGCCTAAGGTTCTCCATGGCGAGGAAAGAGTCAGCTCCTCCCGTATCCGCCATTGCCTGATCGAAAAGGATTTGGAAGAGGCAAATGAGATGTTGACGGTGCCTTATTTTATTCTGGGTACTGTGAAAGAAGGCAAAAAGCTGGGCAGAACCATCGGTTTCCCTACGGTGAATATCGAAGCCCATCCCTTGAAGCTGTTCCCTCCCAATGGTGTTTATGCCACAAAAACACTGTATAAGGGCAAATATTATTATGGTGTGACAAACATTGGCAAAAACCCTACGGTGAACGGCACGATAAAGATCGTAGAAACCTATCTGCTGGATTTCAACGAAATGATCTACGGCGAGACCCTGCAGACCTTCTTTTATAAATTCCTGCGCAGTGAACAGAAATTCCCCAGTGTGGAGGAACTGCAGAGACAGATTGCCATCAACGCGGAACAGGCAAGGGAATATTTTGCTTCCGAAGAATATGCCCACTGGAAAAGCGAACAGGAATAAGAAGGAAACGAAATGAATAGTAAGAAAAACATTTGGGCAAGCTTGGTTCTGCTGCTGACGGCGGCTTACTGTGTGATTGTGCCTTTTTTATACTGGCTGGTGAAGAAGGAAAAACCGAAAAGAAAACCATCTGCTTTCAGCGGTTATCTGTTTGATGGGCATTGGGCTGATTTCCCTAAACGGCGGCGGTAGTCTGACTTTGGGCGATGGCGTGACGCTGCTGTGCAGTGTAGTCTTTGCGGCGAATATCATTGCCATTTCTGTGTTTTGCCAAGGCAGAGATCCTATGCTTTTGACCATGCTGCAAATTTGTACTTCCGCTCTTTGCGGTTGGGGCAGTGTGGCCGTTACCGACGGCATGCCGCAGCATCTTTCCATAGGTGCAGCGGGAAATGTGTTGTATCTGGCGCTGTTTTCCACAGCACTTTGCCTAAGCCTACAGAGTATTGGGCTGAAATACACCAATGCCACAGTAGGGACGGTGCTTTTGAGTTTGGAATCTGTATTCGGTGTGCTGTTTTCTATCCTGCTCTGTGGGAAACAGGTGACACTCCGCATGTCTCTGGGTTTTGCCGTGGTCTTTGGGGCGGTGCTGCTTTCCCAACTGGATTTTTCAGGGAAAACGGAAGATATAGTACAGGAGACCGAGGCTTGAAAACATTTTGCCGCGGGAGAAGGACAAACCCTCGAAAACCCTTGTATTTTTAGGGGAAACATAGAAAATTTCTTTGTTTTTCCTTGCAAAGAATGGGTTCCTATGGTAAACTATAAACGTTGTAAAACCGTGACTCAGTTTTCGGATACTCCGACCACTACTTAGTCTCCGGGGATACAGAAAAAAGAAAACATATATTTTCTAAGGAGGAAAACAACAATGGCAGCAACAATCAACAAACAGGAAATCATCGCAAAATACGGCAGAACACCTAACGATACAGGTTCTCCCGAAGTTCAGATCGCTCTGCTGACAGCAAGAATCTCTCTGCTGACAGACCATCTGAAAATGCACAAAAAAGATCACCACTCCAGAAGAGGTCTGCTGAAAATGGTTGGTCAGAGAAGAGGCCTACTGAACTACCTGAAAGAAATCGATATCGAAAGATACCGTGCAATTGTAGCAGAACTGGGTCTGAGAAAGTAATCCACAGATGATATTGAAAAGGGAGGAGAAAGTTCCTCCCTTTTGTTCTATCAAAATAAAAATCACTAGAAGGCGCACTATAGATTTCCAACTTTGTTTACAACTGGACAAGCTTTTTGTGGATAAAGTTGAAGATCTATGGTGCAGATAAACGAATGGAAAAGGAGAATGATTATGTTTAGAAGCTATTCCATGGAACTGGCTGGCAGAACACTGACAGCAGAAATCGGCAGAGTGGCAGAACAGGCTAATGGCGCATGTCTGATGCGTTACGGCGATACAACCGTTCTGGTAACTGCAACAGCATCCGATAAGCCCAGAGACGGTATCGATTTCTTCCCTCTGAGCATCGACTATGAAGAAAGACTTTATTCCGTTGGTAAGATCCCCGGCGGTTTCATCAAAAGAGAAGGTCGTCCTTCCGAAAAAGCCATCCTGACAGCAAGATGTATCGACAGACCCCTGCGTCCTCTGTTCCCCAAGGACTACAGAAACGACGTAGCTATCGTTGCTACAGTTATGTCCGTAGATCAGGATTGCTCCCCCGAAGTGCTGGCAATGATCGGCGCTTCCCTGGCTCTGAATATCTCTGATATCCCCTTTACAGACCCTGTTTCTTCCGTAAGCATCGGTTACTGTGACGGTGAACTGGTGGTAAACCCCACAGCAGCCCAGAGAGAAACAACAAGACTGAACCTGACAGTATCTTCCAAAGAAGATAAGGTTATGATGATTGAAGCAGGCGCAGATGAAATTCCCGATGCACTGATGATGGAAGCGATCCATCTGGCATTCGATACAAACCTGAAAGTGGTTGAATTCATCAAAGAAATCACAGCAAAAGAAGGCAAAGAAAAAGCATCTTACACAGAGTATGTGATCCCCGAAGACGCTTACCAGTTGGTAACAGGCTTCATTACAGATGCAAGAATGGAAGATGCTGTTTTCGCTGAACTGAAACAGGACAGAGATGCGAAGATCAAAGCTGTTACAGAGGAAGTGACAGAAGCTTTGACAGAGCAGCTGACAGAAATGGTGGGCGAAGAAACAGATGTAAACGCTCTGATTGGTGATATCATCTATAAATTCCAGAAAATGACTGTAAGAAGAATGATTCTGAGAGACCACAAACGCCCCGACGGTCGTGGCATCGAAGAAATCAGAAAGCTGTCCGCAGAAGTAGACGTACTGCCTCGCGTACATGGTTCCGCTCTGTTCTCCAGAGGTCAGACACAGGCTCTGACAGTTACAACACTGGGTGCCATCAGCGAAGGGCAGAGACTGGATGGTCTGGATGCCAATGAAACAGGTAAGAGATACATCCACCACTATAACTTCCCCGGTTTCTCTGTAGGGGAAGCAAAAACATCCAGAGGTCCCGGCAGACGTGAAATCGGTCATGGCGCACTGGGCGAAAGAGCGCTGCTGCCTGTAATCCCCAGTGAAGAAGAATTCCCTTATTCCATCCGTCTGGTTTCTGATATTCTCAGCTCCAACGGTTCCACTTCTCAGGCTTCCATCTGTGGCTCCACATTGTCCCTGATGGCAGCAGGCGTTCCCATCAAACGCCCCGTTGCAGGTATCTCCGTTGGTCTGGTAACAGGCGACAGCGATGATGACTTCATCGAAATCACAGATATTCAGGGTGTAGAAGACTTCTTCGGCGATATGGACTTCAAAGTAGCAGGTACCAGCGAAGGTATCACAGCCATCCAGATGGATATGAAGATCCATGGGCTGACATTCCCTATGATCGAGCAGGCTTTTGCCCAGACCGGCAGAGCAAGAGACTATATCCTGAACGAAGTCATGCTGAAAGCCATCGCAGAACCCAGAAAAGAACTGTCTCCTTATGCACCTAAGATCGCTCAGATGCAGATTGATGTGGAAAAGATTGCAGAGGTTATTGGTGCCAGAGGGAAGGTTATCAAGAAGATCGTGGAAGAATCTGGTTGTGAAATCGATACAGAAGATGATGGCACAATCTATATCAAGGGTATTGATCCCGCTGGCATTCAGATGGCGAAGGATATGATCACAGCGATCGTAAGCGATCCCGTACCCGGTACCATCTACAAAGGTACTATCACAAGACTGATGGCCTTCGGTGCATTTGTTGAGATCGCACCCGGCAAGGAAGGTCTGATTCACATTTCCAAAATTTCCAACAAACGTGTTGCCAAGGTGGAAGATGTTCTGGCTGTTGGTGACAGCGTAATGGTAAAACTGATGGAGATCGATAAACAGGGCAGACTGAACTTCTCCATGAAGGACGCAGTGGAAACAGAAGAAAACAAAGAAGCATAATTTGAAAAGCAGGCAGGGGCTGTTTGCAGGTGAGAGTCCTGTAAAGGCACCTGCCTTTTGTAAATAGCGGAGAAAGCCATTTCGTGCTATAGAAGCAATAAATTTACTTGGGAAATTTATCGCTTCTATAGTATGAAAATGATTTGCGTAGCAAATCATGAGTAAGACGAAGTCTTACGAATGGCTTTAAGTAAAAAATCTGGTTTTGGGAGAGATGATATGGTCATAATCAGAACACTGGACAACGGCATAAAAGTGGCATTGGAATCCATTCCCTATGTGCGGAGCATTTCCTTTGGTATTTGGGTGAAGAATGGTTCCCGAAACGAACTGCCCCGGGAAAACGGGGTGTCTCATTATATCGAGCACATGATGTTCAAGGGAACCGAAAACCGCACTGCCAGACAGATCGCCGAGGAAATGGACGCTCTGGGCGGGCAAATCAATGCCTATACCACAAAAGAATATACCTGCTATCATACCCGTGTTTTGGATAAACACATTGACAGAGCCTTGGATGTGATGAGTGATATGCTGCTGCATCCTTTGCTGGCGGAAGAGGATATCAAAAAAGAGCGAAATGTGATTACGGAAGAAATCTATATGTATGATGATGCGCCCGAGGAACTGGTGCATGATGCCCTGCAGGATGCCATCTTGCGGGAAAGCTCCTTGGGTATGCCTATTTTGGGTACGGAGGAAACCATTGGTGCATTTGATTCTAAGTTCATTCGGGAATACTATGAACGGAATTATCATCAGGAAAACATCGTTCTTTCTGTGGCAGGCAATTTTGAGATAGAAGAAATGCTGGAAAAGCTGAACGGAACACTGGGCGGCTGGAAGAGAGAACAGTCCTTCCAGCCTTATGATACCAAGGCAGACTATCATATTTCCTATGTGGAAAAGGAAAAGGATGTGGAGCAGGTGCATACCTGCATCGCTTTCCCTGGCTTGGAACGGGAACATCCCCAGAAATACGCCATGGCGATCTTCAATACTCTTTTTGGAGGCGGCATGAGTTCTCGTCTGTTCCAGAAAATTCGGGAGGAACATGGCTTGACTTATTCTATCTATAGCTATACAACAGCTTTCGCAGATACGGGTATCTTCACCATCTGCGCCAGCATGAACCCCAATCAGGCAGAAAAGGTATTTGAATTGATCGCAGAAGAGATCAAAGCGGTGAAAGCACATGCTTTCCCTGAAAAGCTTATTGAGGTAACCAAAGAGCAGATGATCTCCAATTTCATCATCGGCACAGAAAGTACCCTGAACCGCATGACTTCTGCGGGGGCATCTTTGCTTCTGCGGGGCCAAGTGCAGGAGACGGAAGAAGTCATCCGGAAAATCGAAGCAGTAACGGCGGAGGATGTGCTGGCAGCGGCAAGAAGCGTATTTGATTTTGAGAAACTCAGCTATTCCGCTGTGGGCAATTTGAAGGGAAATGACTTCGGTGCTTTGGTGAAAAAGGTTTTTTTATAAATAAATTCATAAAATGGGACTTCTTAGGGATACTAAAGACACGGAATCATCCGTTTACTATCTCATAAGGAGGAATATCCATGAAAACGACAAATATCCTGGCACTGACTTTAGTGATCATTGGTGCGCTGAACTGGGGGCTGATCGGCTTCTTTGGGTTCGACTTGGTTACGACCCTGTTCAACGGCAGTATGTTCTGGCTGGCACGGGTGATTTTCGCTCTGGTAGGGCTGGCAGGGCTTTGGTGCCTGACCATGTACCATTCTGTAGGGCAGGAAGAACGGATGCACATGACAAAGCAGTGAAGATGAGAAAGCGGGGAAAGCCCCTATGGGGCGTTTCCCTCATACATAAAAAAATAAGAAAAAGAAAAGGGAGTGGAAGTATGCGTTTTACAAAAATGCAGGGCTGCGGCAATGACTATATCTACATAAATTGTTTTGAAGAAAAGGTGGAAGACCCCGAAAAGCTGGCTATCGCTATGAGTGAACGTCATTTTGGCGTAGGTTCCGATGGTCTTGTGCTGATTATGCCCTCCGAAGTGGGCGATTTCCGCATGAGAATGTTCAATTTGGATGGCTCCGAAGGGGAAATGTGCGGCAATGCGGTACGTTGTATCGGCAAATATGTTTACGAAAGAGGTATGACGGACAAAACATTGGTAGCGCTGGAAACGAAGGGCGGCATGAAATATCTGGAGCTCCATGTGAAAGACGGCATTGTGGAAAGCATCACCGTGGATATGGGCGAACCTATTTTTGAAGCGGCACAGATCCCTGTGGTTAGCGAAAAGCATCCTGTGATCGGGGAAACGGTGGAAATTTTGGATAAGGAATTTGCCTTTACCTGTGTCTCTATGGGCAATCCCCATGCAGTTACCTTTGTGGAAAATGTAAAGGGCTATCCCAGCGAAACCTATGGCAAGGTGGCAGAAGCTCATCCCATGTTCCCCAATAAAGTCAATGTGGAATTTGTAGAGATCGTCGATGACAGCCATGTAAAAATGCGTGTTTGGGAACGGGGCAGCGGAGAAACATGGGCTTGCGGTACCGGTGCCAGTGCCACAGCAGTTGCCTGCTTCCTGAACGGAAAAACAGGCAGAACTGTGGATGTAGAACTGATCGGCGGCACGCTGACCATCGAATGGAGAGAAGCGGATAATCATGTTTATATGACAGGCCCTGCGGCATTCTCCTTCGACGGTGTATGGCTGCGGGAGGTATAAAATGGCAAAAGAAATACACGAATTGAATGAGCTGGAGGAACGTGTCATCCTGGTAGCCGTGGAAATGGACGAAAGAAACAGCCGTTCCGCCATGGATACGGATGCTTGTCTGGATGAGCTGGAGGAACTGATAAAAACAGCTGGGGCCACAGCGGTGGCTCGTTCTGTGCAGAAAAGGGAACGGGTACATCCCGGTCATTATCTGGGAACAGGGAAGATCGAAGAACTGAAAATGATGGTACAGGCCTATGATGCCACAGGTATTGTCTGCGATGATGAGCTTTCTCCCGCCCAGCTGAAAAATCTGGAGCAGATGCTGGGCACAAAAGTCATGGACAGAACCATCGTCATTCTGGATATTTTTGCGGCAAGGGCATTGTCCGGCGAAGGGAGGATTCAGGTAGAGCTGGCGCAGCTGAAATACAGACTGTCTCGTCTGACGGGTATGGGTGCATCCATGTCCCGTCTGGGGGGCGGTATCGGTACCAGAGGGCCCGGGGAAAAGAAACTGGAAACAGACAGACGTTATATCAAGGAACGGATTGCGGAATTGAATAGGGAAGCCCAGGACATCCGCACCCATCGGGAACTGTTGAGAGCTCAGAGAAGTAAAAAGGGCACTCCTGTCATTTCTCTGGTTGGCTATACCAACGCAGGAAAATCTACCATCCTGAATTATCTTTCCGATGCAGGCGTTTTGGCGGAAAATAAGCTCTTTGCCACATTGGATACGACCACAAGAAAGGTGGAGCTGCCCGGTGGTTCCGAGGTTTTTCTAACAGATACTGTAGGTTTCATCCAGAAGCTGCCCCACCATCTGGTACAGGCTTTCCGTGCTACATTGGAAGAATTGCAGTATGCAGATATCCTGCTGCATGTGGTGGATGCCTCCAACCCCAATAGAGCGGAGCACATGAAGGTGGTCTATCAGACCTTGAAGGAACTGGGTTGCGAAGATACCCCTGTCATCACAATATTCAATAAAATGGATAACGAGGTAGAACTGCCCTTGCCTATGGACACCATGGCAAGGGATATCGTGCAGGTTTCCGCTGCCAAGGGGGAAGGCATGGATACCTTGTTGGAACGGGTGGAAAAACTGCTGCAGAGCTTCCGCAAATCCATGAAAGCCTTGGTGCCCTATACCGAAGGCGGTCTCATCGGCTGGGTACACGGCAGATGTGAGATCATCCGGGAAGAGCATACCGGCGATGGCGTATTGCTGGAGGTTTATGTGGATGAAGAATCTGCCAACAGACTGGAGAAGTATAAAGTGATCGAATAAGTATGAAAAAAGCTTTAGGTTTTACGACTTAGGGCTTTTTTATTTGCACGAAATACTTTAAGAAAATCGTAAGGAATTGCCCCTTTGTTTTGTAATAACTATATGCTACTATGAAATTGGATTAAAAAATGGGAAATTATGTGTTTAAGGGGGTGTGCCTGTGGAAGAAAATATCATTCGCATCAGGGATGTAAAGAAAGTATATCAGATGGGCAGTGAGTCTATCCGTGCCATCGATGGGATTTCTTTGAATATCCGACAGGGAGAGGTCTGCTGTTTGTTTGGGAAATCCGGTTCGGGCAAATCGACTTTGCTGAACCTGATCGCAGGGCTGGAAAAGCCCACAGAAGGGAAGATTCTTTTCCATAAAAAGCATATCGAGCGGATGGATGAAGATCAGCTGGCGAATTTCAGAAGGCAGTATGTGGGCTTCGTGTTCCAGTCCTATAATCTGCTGCCGACCCTGACAGCCTTGGAAAATGTGACTCTTCCCCTGATTTTCAAGGGCGTTCCTGTGAAGGAGCGGAACGAGCGGGCCATGGAAATGCTGAAGGCAGTGGGTCTGGAGGAAAGAGCAAAGCATAAGCCCTTTGAAATGAGCGGCGGCCAGCAGCAGAGGGTCAGCATCGCTAGGGCTTTTGTGAATGAGCCGCCTGTGGTCTTTGCCGATGAACCTACGGGTAATTTGGATACAAAGACCACCTATGAAATGATGGATCTGATCACAGGTATGGCAAATAAAAACAATCAGACCCTTGTGATTGTTACCCACGATCTGGAATTGGCGGAATATGCCGACCGTATTGTAGTACTGCAGGATGGCAAAATAGAAAAGATTCAGAAAAAATTATGGGGCAAAGGAGAGAGTGTGTATGAGTAAAAAATGGTTGCGGCGATTATTTGCGGTGGGGATGGCGCTATCCTTGCTGGCAGGACAGTGTGTAACGGGCTTTGCCGATGAGGGCGATCCCAGTATCGTTGTCAGCGGTGACAATGTGTTTGAGATAGAAGCGGGCAAGACCAGTAAGATCAGCCTGCAGATCAAAAATAAAGGCGCAGGTACGGCAGAAAATGTCCATATTCAGGCAAAAAGTGCTTCCGGTATCTTGCCTTATCGTATCAGCATACAGGGCGGCGGCGACCTGGGTGATATCGGCTCCAACGGATATAAAAACGTGGTATTGAACGTGACGCTGAACGGTACCGTAGAGGAACCCAGTTATGCCGTTGCATTGGATTATACATATCAGGGTAGCAGCGGCAGCAGCTACAGCGGCAGCAATACCATTTATCTGAAGATCAAAGGCTATAATCTGGAACCAGGTTTTTCTCTGGACAGCATGAAAATGAGCCCCGAAAACCTTTCCCCCGGGTCAAGCGCAAACCTCAGCGGTAAGGTAATCAATAATGGCGGACAGGCTATGTATCAGGTAGAGCTTTCTCTGGACAACCTAACCACGGAAGGCATCAGCCTGACAGGCGGCTTTAGCAGCAAAATGATCTCCAAGATTCCTGTGGGCGGCAGCACAGCCTTTTCTTTCCCTTTGGTAGCGAGCGCAGATATGGCGGCAGGGAATTATCCTGTTGCCATCAAGCTGAAATATCAGGATGAATATGGAAAGCAATATGAAAAAATACAGCAGTACTATATCAATGTGGGTGGCGTAGCCGGAAGAAAAGCAGATTTGGAGATCAGAAATATGCGTGAGCCTAGTGGGGTTTATGGCGTGAATCAGAATTTTACGGTTTCCTTTGATTTGTACAATAAAGGGGCAGTAGCGGCGAAGCAAATTGTCATTACAGCGGAGCCTGTGGACAGTTCTGCAGTCGTTCCCAAATCTGCCAGCATGAAAACCATCAATGAGCTGGCACCGGGGGCAAGCACCCATCAGACCTTCACCTTTGCAGGAACGGCGGCTTCCACTTCCCAAAATTACGCCATCCAATTCACGGTGGAATACACCTCCGGAGGTACAGCCACCACTACCTTCAAGCAGTTTGCGGGGGCCAATGTGAGCAATCCGGATAAGGATGACAACGAAAACACAAGCAAACCGAAGATTATCGTCAGCAATTATGTATGCGATCCTCTGATCGTCATGGCAGGAGAAGAATTTGACTTGAAACTGACACTGATGAACACCCATAAGGATAAAGCGGTCAAAAATATTAAAATGTTCCTGACTTTGGCGGAAGAAACTTCCTCTGAAACAGAAAAATCTGGCAACATTTTTACACCGGTCAACAGCAGCAATACCTTCTATTTCGATTCCATCCGTCCTAAGGGAACGGTGGACAAATCCTTGCGGCTGTATGTAGTGCCCGATGCCCAGCCCAAGACCTATACTTTGACGGTCAACTTTGAATATGAGGACAGCAAGGGAACGGAATATACAGCAACGGAGCTTTTGGGCATCAATGTGAAGCAGATGACAGAACTGCAGATTGACGAATTTTCCGTACCGGAAACAGTGGAACAGGGGATGCCTGTAACTGTGGCCTTCAGCTATTATAATACCGGCAAAGTGACCCTGAGCAATCTGATGATCAAGGTGGAAGGAGATGTGGACTGCCCCAATAAAAATACCTATATTGGCAACATGGAATCTGGCTATAGTGACTATTTTGAAACCACTTTCACACCTAATACCGTGGGCGAAGTTCCTGTAAGTATTGTGATTTCCTACGAAGACCCTAGTGGGGAGACCATAGAGGAACGCAGGGATCTGGTGCTGAATGTAACAGAACCCATAATGCCGGAGGATATGGAGGGAATGGAAGAAAATCCTCCTATGGAAATGAAGAATGTTGCGGCAGCCATGGGCCTTGTAATCCTGTTGGCAGGGGCGCTGGCAGTATTTGTGAAAAAACAGAAGGAACCTCCCAAAAGCACAGCGGAAAGCGTGAGCGATGTGGAGGATTTGGAAGAAGAGGATGATCTGAACGATGATTTCGAAGAAGAGATTACAGAGATCATCCAGGAGGACGATAAAGAGGGGATGCCCTTATGAACACGAGAGATATGATCGATATGGCTCTACGGAACCTTTTGAAGCGAAAGGTGCGTACCGTTCTGACGATTCTTGGCGTTGTGATTGGTACGGCATCTATCGTTGTCATGGTTTCCATCGGCATCGGCATGAACAAAGGCTTTGCGCAACAACTGGAAAGCTGGGGCAGCCTACAGGTCATCAACGTATACCCCAGCGGCGGCATGGTGTATGATGAAGCATCGGATTCCATGAAGCAGGAGAAAAAGCAGGACGAGTTGAATACCAAGGCAGTGGATACTTTTCGCCAGATGGAGCATGTGGAAGCGGTTTCCCCTGTGATAGAAGAATATATGTATCTGACGGCGGGGAAATATGTTGCTGATGCCAGTATCATGGGCATCGAGCCTGGAGCCATGGAAGCCTTGGGCTATAACGTGGTGGAAGGGCGCGCCCTCTCGGCGGAGGACAGCAAAGCCATTGTCGTGGGCGGCGGCGTGGAATTTTATGACCCCAAGCTGAGCTGGGAAATGCGGTATACTTCGGAACCACCTCAGGTAGATGTGCTGAATGAAAAAATCAGTATCACCTATGACTGGAATTATGGCACGCGCAATGCAGATAAGAGCATCAAGCCTGTGAAGGTGGATGCGGTGGGCAAGCTTTCTGCGGAAGGCAGCGACAGCTGGCGTGTCATTATGCCCATCAAAGAACTGGAAAAGCTGCAGAAAGCCAGACAGGAATGGGAGCAAAAAAAATACGGTTCCAACAATTCCTCCAATCGTAAGCAGTCCAAGGAATACCAGCAGGTTTTGGTAAAGGTGGATGAAATGGATAATGTCCAGTCGGTGCAGCAGCAAATCAAAGATTTGGGGTTCCGTGCCTCCAGCCTGACAGATGAACTGGAAGCCATGAAAGAGACCACCAAAATGCTGCGGCTGGTGCTGGGGGCAATCGGTGCAGTTTCCATGGTGGTGGCAGCCATCAGTATCACCAATACTATGGTCATGGCCATCTATGAACGGACGAAGGAAATCGGTATCATGAAGGTCATCGGTGCATCCTTGAAGGATATCAAGGGGTTGTTTCTGACAGAAGCCGCTTTCATCGGGTTTTCCGGTGGTGTCATTGGGATCGTGGTGAGCTTCGGCATCTCGTTTATCGTGAATGTCGTGGCAGCCCGGCAGGGCAGCACCATGCAGTCGTCCATCCCTCTTTGGCTGGCATTGGGGGGCGTGGCCTTTGCCACGGGCGTTGGCATCCTTTCGGGTTATCTGCCTGCAAAACGTGCCATGAAGCTGAGCGCATTGACAGCTATCAAAACAGAATAATACCAAACAAAGGCATTTCCCATTTTGAGGAGTGCCTTTCTTTTTGAAAAACTTTTTATCATAGTTTCTTTTTTTCTGCAAAAACTAATGGCAATATGGCAAGCGGAAAGGAAGGAGAGTATGCTCATTGAATTTGCCAGTGCACCTGTGGCGGCGGGGCTGTTTTTCTTGTATATCAAGGATAAATATGAAAAAGAACCGTGGAAGATGCTCTTTCTGGGGCTGTTGTTCGGGCTGTATACGGCGGCGGTGGTCTATGCCTTTGGCACTTGGCTGGAGGTGCGCCTTCCACATGAAGAAACGCCCTTCTATACGGCTTTTTTCAGCTCGGCGGGGGTAGAAGAGCTGGTGAAATTTCTTTTTCTTTTCCTGCTCATCTGGGAAAATCGAAACTTCAACGAGCCTTTGGATGGCATTGTTTATGGTGTATTCGTCTCTCTTGGATTTGCCTGGGTGGAAAATATCATTTATGTGACCCATCCTGTTTTGGGCGGCTATGATACGGCACTGACTCGGGCTCTCCTTTCTGTGCCGGGGCATGGATTGTTTGGCGTACAGATGGGCTATTATCTGGCTCTGGGAAAGTATCGGAATGAGAAAAAATATCTGCCGCTGGCGTTTTTCATGCCCTATCTTGCCCATGGGATGTATAATTTTTTTCTGCTGGAAAAGGAATGGATATTCTGGGGGCTTTTCGCAGCCCTTGAAGTCTGGCTTTGGATATCCGGCATGGGGAAGATCAGGCAGCTGCAAATCTGCTCTCCCTTTCGCAAAAAAGATATGGGATAGGTTCGGACCCGCCGGGAGAATCTTTTTGGAAATACCTTGAAAAAGAATGAAAAAAGCGATATACTATAAACAGTGCGAAAAACTGAATAGGCGGGAGGAAAAACGATGATAGAAGCAGTCAGTTGCGGCGGCGTCGTAATATACAAGTGGAAGATCCTTCTGCTGTATAAAAACCAGAATGGCAGATACATGGGCTGGGTCCTTCCAAAGGGCACAGTGGAAGAAGGCGAGACCTATCGGCAGACAGCTTTGCGGGAAGTAAAGGAAGAAAGCGGAGCCAACGGGGAGATCATCAAATACGTCGGCAAGACTCAGTATACCTTTAAAGGCAGTGAAGATACCGTCAGCAAAACCGTGCATTGGTATCTGATGAGTGCCAATTCCTTCTACTGCAAACCCCAGAGCGAGGAATTCTTTGCCGATGCTGGCTTCTATAAATTCCATGAAGCTTATCATCTGCTGAAATTCAACGATGAGCGCCAAATCTTGAAAAAAGCATACTATGAATATAGTGAAATGCGGAAAAACAAAGAGTTTTTGAGAAAGAAATTCGGTGAAAGCAAATCATAAAAAACCAAAAGGAGAAATGCGATTATGAAAAAATATTTTGAAGCAGCACCTAACTTTGATGGTCTGAGAGAAAGAATCATCGTTTTAAAAGACGGCGAGGACAAAAAGACTTTATTTGCTGTGATCGCTCTGGTAACAGCTGTATTGATCGCTGTCACAGTAGGCGTTGTTTACCTGCTGAAAACAAAAATGGATGACGAATACGAAGAAGATTGGGATTATGACTGGGACGATCTGGAAGACGAATTCTGTGAAGACGATGAATGCGAATGCTGCTGCACAGATAAAGACGTTGATAATTCTGTAAAAGTAGAACAGGCTTGATCCTAATGGAAAAGAAAAATAAGAGGGTGGGGATTTTCCCGCTGGGCCCTCTTTTTTTATGTGAACTGGGACAAAAAAGAAACTTACGGGACGAATGATAGCCAAATAAGGTGTGTGATAAACATGGAATATAAATTGCAACTGGTCAAAAAAATCGCGCCGGATTTGACAGAAGAAATTGTAAAGCGCTACCGTGTACTGAAAACTGTCAGATTGCTGCAGCCCTGCGGGCGGCGCCTTGTGGTGCTTTCCTTGGGCATGACAGAACGTACCGTGCGCAGCGAGATCGAACGGCTGAGTGCCCAGAATCTGGTGAATGTTTCCAAGATTGGCATGAGCCTGACGGAAGAAGGTATGGAAGTGCTGGAAGGTTTGGAAAGCATCTTCTCTGCCCTGACAGGTCTTTCCGTTCTGGAAGAACGCCTGACAGATGCATTGGGTGCCCAGAAGGTATTCATTGCCCAGGGGGACAGCGATGGAAGCGAACGGGCCCAGAAGGAAATGGGTCAGCTGGCGGCTCGTGTCCTTTTGGAAAATACAACAGCAGACCTGCGGATTGCCATTGCCGGCGGTTCTGCCATGGCGGAATTGGTGCAGGCGGCTTCCGAAGCATCGTCGCCTATGGCAAAAATGGTGTTGCCTGCCCGGGGCAGCATCGGCCGCAGATTGGAATTGCAGGCGGATACTTTGGCGGCAAAGCTGGCGGAGAAATTGCAGGCGGATTATCGCTTGCTGCATCTGCCAGATAACCTGAGCCTTCATGTGCTGGATGAAATGAAAAAGGATACTGATATCGCTGAGACCATCAATGAAATGGAGCGGGCAAACATCCTGCTTTTGGGTGTGGGCAATGCTCTGGAAATGGCAGAAAAACGCCGTTTGGATGAAAATATCCGCAAACAGCTGGAAAAAGACCATGCTGTGGCGGAAGCTTGTGGATATTATTTTGATGGAACGGGAAAAGTTGTTTATGAAACCCGCTCCATCGGCATAGATTTTAATGATATCGATAAGATGGACTGCATCATTGTGGTGGCAGGCGGCAAGAAAAAGGCAGAAAGCTTGCTGGCAGTCAGCCACAGCATCCCAAATGGTATTTTTGTGACGGATGAAGGCGCAGCTTTGGAAATGTTGAGACTTGCGGGAAAGTAAATCTTATCGTATAATACCTTTTGAGGGACATTTTTTGTCCCAAATAAAGGTGCTATTACTTTCATAATAGAGTGGATTCTTGGAAAAACTTTAGGGAAACAGAAAGGAGAAATACGGATGCTGGATAAGAAAACAGTGGACGATTTACAGGTAAAAGGAAAACGCGTATTGGTAAGATGTGATTTCAACGTACCCCTGAAAGATGGCGTGATCACAGATGAAAACAGAATCACAGCAGCACTGCCTACGATCAAAAAACTGATCGGCGATGGTGCAAAGGTCATCCTTTGCTCTCATATGGGCAAACCTAAGGGCGAAGCAAAACCCGAACTTTCTCTGGCTCCCGTAGCGAAGAGACTTTCTGAATTGTTGGAAAAAGAAGTTGTTTTTGCAAAAGATGACAATGTGGTTGGTGAAAACGCAAAGGCAGCAGTGGCAGCCATGAAAGATGGCGATGTTGTCCTGCTGGAAAACACACGTTACAGAAAAGAAGAAACAAAGAATGAAGCAAACTACAGCAAGGAACTGGCTTCCTTGGCAGATGTTTTTGTAAACGATGCTTTTGGCACAAGTCACAGAGCCCACTGCTCCACAGTTGGCGTGACAGAATTTGTAAAAGAATCTGCTGTTGGCTATCTGATGGAAAAAGAAATTGAATTTCTGGGCAATGCGGTAAATAACCCCGAAAGACCCTTCGTGGCGATCCTGGGCGGCTCCAAAGTTTCCGACAAGATCAATGTCATCAATAACCTGCTGGAAAAGGTGGATACTCTGATCATCGGCGGCGGTATGGCTTATACTTTCGCAGTGGCAAAGGGTGGCAAAGTCGGCAATTCCCTGCTGGAAGAAGATAAAGTGCCTTATGCCATGGAAATGATGAAAAAAGCAGAAGAAAAAGGCGTGAAATTCCTGACTCCTGTGGATACTGTTATTACACAGGAATTCAAGAATGACACAGAATATAAAACGGTGCCTACCGGTGAAATTCCCCATGGCTGGATGGGTCTGGATATCGGCGAAGAAACCAGAAAACAGTTTGCCGATGCCATCAAAGGCGCAAAAACAGTGGTTTGGAATGGCCCTATGGGTGTTTTCGAATTTGAAAACTTTGCAAAAGGCACAAAGGCTGTAGCAGAAGCAATGGCTTCCATCGATGCGACCACTATTATCGGCGGCGGTGATTCTGCGGCGGCTGTGAACCAGCTGGGCTATGGGGATAAGATGACACATATCTCCACAGGCGGCGGTGCTTCTCTGGAATTCCTAGAGGGCAAAGAACTGCCCGGCGTTGTTGCGGTGGATGACAAGTAAGAAATAACTGAAAAGAGCGGAAATATAATGGGAAGAAGGAAAACAGCGGCGGCTGTGCTTGCTTTGGTCTTTTCCCTCTTTTCCGTTTCTGCTGCCTATGCGGCGGAGGAAAAGAGAGAAGCAGAGCCCCGCCATGCAAGATATGCCGAAGTGGCAGAAGAGCCGGAAACTTTGGCAGGGGAGTATATCCCTGTATTGATGTATCACCATTTTGCCATTCGTGATATGGGGATGGGCAATGGCGTGGTGACTACCACAACGGAATTGGAGGATCATCTCCGATACTTTAAATCCGAAGGCTGGCGCATCATTTCTCTGGAAGAACTGGATAGAGTATTGACAAAGGCGGAACAGAAAAAAGAACGGCTCCATGATGATTCAGAAGGATTGGGGTTGGATCAAAAATATCTTTGTATCACCATGGATGACGGGTATTACAGCAATTATGATCTGGGGTATCCTTTATTCAAACAATACCACGCCCCTGCTTCTGTCTTTGCGGTGACAGATTTTGTCACAGAGCAGATAGGTATCCAGAAATTCACCTGGAAACAGGCAGAGGAAATGGAAAAGAGCGGCATCATGAAAATTTACAGCCATTCCGCAGACCATGTGCCTGTCGTAGAAGGAGAGGAAGAAAACTTCCTTGCTTCTGCCCAGAAAAGCGAAGAAACGCTGCAGGAATATCTGAAGGGAGAACGGGTGAAGGCCATCGCCTATCCCAACGGGAGGTATACGGAAGAATCCCAGCAGCTTTTGGCGGAGGATGGCTATGAAATGCAGTTCACCATCGAAGAAGGGGTCATCACAAGCACCACACCCATGGATGCGATTCCACGCATTACTGTAACTTCCGGTATGGACGGAAAAGATGTGGTGCGAAAAATAGAACTGGCTGCGGAGAAAGCCTTCGCGGCGGAAAGTGACGGTAATGAAACATGAGAAAGAAGATCATTGCAGGTAACTGGAAAATGAACAAAACGCCAAAGGAAGCGGCAGAATTCTGCAGAATGATGAAGGATAAAGTTGCTTCTGAAGATGCGGAAGTGGTATTCTGCGTGCCCTTCGTAGATCTGTACCCTGTTCTGGAAGAACTGAAGGGCACAGGCATCGGCGTTGGTGCGGAAAATATGCACTTTGAAGAAAGCGGCGCTTACACAGGCGAGGTTTCTGCTCCCATGCTGAAAGAAATGGGGGTTGGCTATGTGGTTCTGGGACATTCGGAACGCCGCCAGTATTTTGGTGAAACCGATGAATCTGTGAATAAAAAAGTAAAGAAAGCACTGGAAGCAGGCATTGTGCCCATCATGTGCTGCGGGGAAACGCTGGAACAGCGGGAAGCAGGCATCACCATCGAATGGGTACGCATCCAGATCAAATGCGGTCTGGCAGGCGTTTCCGCGGAAGATGTGAAAAAAGTTGTGATCGCTTACGAACCTATCTGGGCTATTGGTACGGGCAAAACAGCTACATCTGCCCAGGCCCAGGAAGTATGCCATGCGATCCGTGAAGTGCTGGCAGAAGTGTACGGCAAGGAAGCTGCCGATGCAGTACGTATCCAGTATGGCGGCAGTGTAAACGGCAAGAATGCCGCAGAGCTTTTTGCTATGGAGGATATCGATGGCGGTCTGGTTGGCGGTGCCAGCCTGAAAAAAGAATTTGTGCAGATTGTACACTATTGAGGGTTTCACCCTTAAGCACCCAGCAGGGGAATGATTCCCCTGCACCCCCATTTGCAAAACCATGTACATGGTTTTGCGGTATTGGGTTCCAAGGGAGTGACTCCCTTGGCAGAGGGTTTGGGAGATGGAATCTCCCAAGAAGGAGGCGAAAGCTAAATAATGGATAAAAAAACAACAGTTTTGATGATTTTGGATGGCTTTGGCATCAATGAAAAGGAGGAGGGAAATGCCATCAAACAGGCAAATACCCCTGTGATCGACGGTCTTTTGAAAAAATATCCTGCAGTGCAGGGCTATGCCAGTGGTCTGGACGTTGGTCTGCCTGCTGGACAGATGGGGAATTCCGAAGTTGGTCATCTGAATATGGGCGCAGGGCGTGTCGTTTATCAGGAACTGACACGTATCACTAAATTCATTGAAGATGGCGATTTCTTTGAGAATCCTGAACTTTTAGCAGCGGTAGAGCATTGTAAGAAAAATGATTCTGCTCTGCATCTGTATGGCCTGCTTTCCGATGGCGGTGTCCATAGTCATAATACGCACCTGTACGCATTGCTGCAGCTGGCAAAGCGGAACGGTCTGGAAAAGGTATTTGTACATGTATTTCTGGATGGCAGAGATACCCCTCCCACTTCTAGCGCCGATTATGCTGTACAGCTGGAAGAAAAAATGCGTGAGGTCGGTGTAGGCAAAATTGCTACAGTAATAGGCAGATATTATGCCATGGACAGAGACAAGCGTTGGGAACGTGTGGAAGAAGCCTATAACGCTATGGTGCTGGGCAGAGGTACCACAGCTACAGATGCGGTACAAGCTATCAAGGATTCCTATGCAGCCGGCAAGACAGATGAATTTGTGGTGCCTACTGTTATCGTAAAAGAAGAAGGCATGGCAGTTGGTAAGATCAGCGACCATGATGCGGTCATCTTCTATAATTTCCGCCCCGACCGGGCAAGAGAAATCACTCGCTCTTTGTGCGACCCCGATTTCGATGGTTTCGCAAGGGAAAAAGTACCTCAGGATCTGAAATATATCTGTTTTACAGAATATGATGTGACCATTCCCAATAAGGAAGTGGCCTTCAAGCCCCAGAAGCTGACAAATACCTTAGGGGAATATATTTCTTCCCTTGGCTTGAAACAGCTCCGTACGGCGGAAACAGAAAAATACGCCCATGTTACATTCTTCTTCAACGGTGGTGTGGAAGAACCCAACCCCAATGAAGATCGGTGGCTGGTGCCTTCTCCCAAGGTTGCAACCTATGATCTGCAGCCGGAGATGAGCGCAGTAGAAGTAACGGATGGTTTGGTGAAGGCATTGCGTTCCAAGGAATACGATCTGATCATCGTTAACTATGCCAACCCTGATATGGTAGGCCACACTGGTATTCTGCAGGCAGCCATCAAGGCGGTGGAAACGGTGGATACCTGCATTGGCAGAGTGATGGAGGCATTGCTGGAGGTTGGCGGGCAGATGCTTATCTGTGCTGACCATGGCAACAGTGATCAGCTGATCGATTATGAAAGCGGACAGCCCTTTACAGCCCATACCACGAATCCCGTTCCATTTATTCTTGTGAACTACACCGATGGTATTGGCTTGCGGGAAGGCGGCAAGCTGGCGGATATTGCGCCCACCTTGCTGGAAATGATGGGACTTCCCAAACCCGCAGAAATGACAGGAGAAAGTTTGCTGGTAAGCAAATAACGATAAAAAAGGAGGATATTGAAACATGAAAGGTTATTACGAAATCACAGACGTATACGCAAGAGAAATTCTGGACTCCAGAGGGAATCCCACAGTAGAAGTAGAAGTTATCGTGGACGACTGCATCGTTGGTCGTGCGGCTGTTCCTAGCGGCGCTTCTACAGGTGCTTTCGAAGCAGTAGAACTGCGTGACGGCGGTGACAGATACAACGGCGTTGGCGTACAGGATGCTGTTGACAACGTAAACGATATCATCGCAGATGAAATCATCGGTATGAACGCACTGGATCAGGTTGCGGTAGATAAAGCAATGATCGCTCTGGACGGCACACCTAACAAAGGCAAACTGGGCGCAAATGCGATCCTAGGTGTTTCCATGGCAGTTGCAAAAGCAGCAGCAGAAGCACTGGATCTGCCTCTGTATCAGTATCTGGGCGGCTTCAATGCAAAAACAATGCCCGTTCCAATGATGAACATCATGAATGGCGGCAAACACGCAGACAACACAGTAGACGTACAGGAATTCATGATCATGCCCGTTGGCGCATCTTCCTTCAAAGAAGCCCTGAGAATGTGTGCGGAAATCTACCACAAACTGAAAAAAGTACTGAAAGATAAAGGTCTGTCCACAGCAGTTGGTGACGAAGGCGGCTTTGCTCCCGACCTGCCCACAGCAGACGCTGTTATAGACCTGATCAAAGAAGCGGTTGAAGTTGCTGGCTACAAATGGGGCGAAGATATCAAGATCGCTCTGGATGCTGCTGCAACAGAACTGTACAATGAAAAAGACGGCAAATATTACTTCCCCGGCGAAAGCCAGATGGCAGGCAAGGAAATCGTAAGAACTTCCGAAGAAATGGTAGAATTCTGGAAGGCTTTGGCTGCAAAATATCCCATCATCTCTCTGGAAGATGGCCTGAGCGAAGAAGACTGGGCAGGCTGGCAGCTGCTGACAAAAGAATTGGGTGACAAGATCCAGCTGGTTGGTGACGACCTGTTCGTTACCAATACAGAAAGATTGCAGAAAGGTATCGACCTGAAAGCAGGTAACTCCATCTTGATCAAAGTAAACCAGATCGGTACACTGACAGAAACCTTCAATGCAATCCAACTGGCAAACAGAAACAAAATGACAGCAGTTGTATCCCACAGAAGTGGTGAAACAGAAGACGCGACGATTGCTGATATCGTAGTTGCAGTAAACGCTGGTCAGATCAAAACAGGTGCTCCTGCAAGAACAGACCGTGTTGCAAAATACAACCAGCTGCTGAGAATCGAAGAGGAATTGGACGATGCGGCGGAATATCCGGGTGCAGACGCATTTTTTAACCAGAAATAATCGTATTTTTAGAGAACAAGCGCAGGATGTCCTGTGCTTTTCTTTATTTGACTTATTGCTTAGTCAATTTTACTTGATTTTTTAGAAAAAGCAGAGTTACAATAAAATAGACTAAATGTTTAGGCAGATATTTAATATGGAGGTAAAAATGGTTCTACTCAATACAGAACTAAATATTTTGGAAGTATTATGGGAACTTGGCGATGTGCGGGCAGGACAAATGGTGAAGATCCTGGAGGAACGTGTGGGATGGAAACGGCAGACTACCTATACGATCATCAAACAATGCATAGACAAGGGGCTGGTGGAAAGAATCGAACCGCATTATATTTGCAGGGCAAAAGTGACACGGGAAGAAGTGCAAAGAAATGAGATTTCCGTTTTGATGGAGAAGCTGTTTGACCATTCGCCACGCAGCTTTCTGCATGCATTTACCGACTGCGGCAATTTATCGGAACAGGATGCCGCAGAGCTGCTTGATATGATCGACAAAATGGAATGAGGCTTGGGGAGATGAACTTTCTGTACACGAATCTATCGGCGGCAGTCTTAATCTTAGCGACAGTAGGCATCAGAGCCGCAAGCAGGAACAAGGTTCCATACATTGTGATTTGGCTTTTATGGGGGCTGGTCATGCTGCGCTTATGCGTTCCGTTTCATTTTACATCGGATTTCAGTATATACAATGGGATATACAATATCAGAAAATGGTTGGCGCAAAAGGATTTGCTGGAAATTGACTATTACACCTATTACTTCGACCGGCAGCCGCATGAATTATGGGGAATGCCGGCAGTGAGGGCGGCTGTATTTGGGATATGGCTCGTTGGTGCGATTCTGATAGGAAGTTATTATTTGAAGGATCACAGGATTTGTAAAAAAATCTGGCAGGATGGGGAGGAATCGCCTTTGCAGGCAGAAATACAGACGATTTTATCGCAATATGGCTTCAATCAGGAAATCCGCATCCGGCAATCGGAACAAATACAGTGCCCTGTGGCCTGCGGCGTTTTTTATCACGGGATACTGATTCCCGCAAACCTCAGGGAGATGGATCAGAAAAGCTTTGTGCAAATACTGCTGCATGAATATATGCACCACAAATACAGGCATCCGCTTTTACAGTATTTCCTTGTTATGATACTTTGCCTGAATTGGTTTAATCCGGCGGTATGGCTTTTGTATGTTTATGTAAGCAGGGATATTGAAATATCCTGTGACCGGCGTGTCGTTCAAGTGATTGGAGAAAAGGAAAAGAAAGAATATGCAAGAAATCTGGTTTATATGGCGGGCTCCAAAAAGAAAGAGTATGTGTTTCATAATGGATTTACAAAAAAGGCGATAGAAGAAAGGATTGTTGCGATTATGAAGTTTAAAAAATTTTCTGCTCTGGCGGTGGCTTTTTCCATGCTGATTCCGGTAGGTGTGGCAAGTGCATTCTGCACAGACAGCAATTATATATTCGGGGATGAAATAAACGACGGAGAATTGATCGTTCTGGAAGAGCATTTTCTGGAGGAGGAAACCCTCTATTTGACGTATGAAGAGCTGGAACCATACATCACGGGACAGGAGACAAGAGCGGTTTCAAAGATCAATATTGATGGGTACAAGAGGACATATTCGAGTGCGGATACAGTAGCAAGTTCGATTAAGGTTTCTATGGAAAAAGACGGCTATACATACAGCGGTACATTAAAGCTGGTTCGTATTGAAAATGATGGCTCCAAGTATATTGGATATTACAGCGGCACACTGTACAGACAATAAGAAATGAGAGAAACGGATAGCGGATGATTTTTAGTATCTGCTATCTGTTTTTTTGTGAAAAAAGCAAAAATGGTTGACTAAATAAATAGACTGATATACAATAAAAATGACTAAAAAAATAGTCGGTTTTTAGGGGATTATGAACGGACAGGGAAAGGGGGGATCAGCATGAGGATGGCAAAGGAAAAGGAGGGGATAAAAATATCCTGCATGAAAAGGCAGAACAGTGCGGTTAACACAAAATCTGTTTCAAACAGGATATATAATTAAGTATACCATAAGCGGAAACTAGAAGCCATACAAAATTTTATATCAGTTAATAAAAATCGATAAAACAAGAGGTGAAACTAATGAAAAAAATGTTTAAAAAAGGGACAGCATTCCTCATGATTGTGGTAAATATTATGACTATCGGAAATATAACTACCGTTTTTGCCGCTGATAAGGAATACAACTTCATTGGAACAAATGAGATTTATTTGACCAGTTCTATGAATTATTCTGCGTTAAATGCTACAGATTCAGATGTTGTCCTTTCCTATACAGAGGACGAAAAAGGTAATTATTCAATTTACACATACACAAATGGCAGTCTAACAGAAATCAATGAATATAGTTTGGATAATGACTATATTGTGACCCAAAAAATTCTGAATGGTAACACTGTATCTTCCGAAAAAATATATTTTGATGTTGTTACAAAAGAACAGCCTACCCCATACGCATATAAGCGTATAGGAACCATGGAGTATACGCATGATATAACTGGAGAAGTATTGAAAATAACTGTATCCAGAGATGATTCTACAGTAGAAAAAGAGGTTACATTTAAGGACGGCAAATATACTTTCGCACAGGTAGTAGCGATGGTTGGTGCCGCATTTGCAATTCCTGCTGTAAAAACAGTTGAAGGAATTGTGAAAATCATTTTTGGGAATGCGATAGTTAATGCTGGTTTAGATGTAATTGGAACCAAAAAAGTAGTTGGGGACGTTACTACCTATACATGGAAAGGGGTGCCAAGCGATACATCTAAAGGCAGGACTGCTTACCTTGATGGTAGACAAATTAAGTATAAAGACAAAAACGGAAACTCCAAGACCCATACGGAAGGGTACCTTCCGTCTGCGTGGAAAACTGATCCATTTGGAAGGTGGATGTTTTACAAAACCTACGGCATCGAGGTTTATCCAACAAAATGGTATTGATACATAATTAGTATCATAGTATCAGCTTCTGGTACATTGATTTGAATTTTGAGCTTTCAAGCTGTATATTTTTATAGAGTTTGAAAGCTCTTATAGAATAAAACACAGATCGTAGAAAAGAAACAAAAATAAAGATTTACTTTACTATGGAGGTTCATATGATTTGGTCTAGTTTTATTGCAGGAATTTTTTTTATTTTATATTCTCTGTATATTTTCTTATCTGTATATAAAAAAACAAAGCAATCTGCTGTTTTATTTTTTATTACTGGTTGTTTTGCACTTATAATGAGTTATAAAAATTTTTTGCTGCCTATACGCAAATTGAGTGCTTGTATTTCGATAGCTGCTTTTTTTTCTGCACTTATAATTGATAGAATAAATAAGTCAAAATAAAACAGATGATAAGGTACAATAAATTGCGCAAACCATGTCTCTTTTTATACCTTTTTCAATTTGCGCAATTTATTGTACCTTATCTTTTGGGGACAAAGATTTTGAGAAGGAGGACGGTATGAAACAGATGACGGTGCAAATAAAATTCGATGCAGAGTGATATTCTGCTCTCTAACGCTACGCCGCAAGGAAGAAAAGGCAATATCCCAATGTTTGTGTAAACCTTCAAACTGATGTAAGATAAAATTACTC
>CALCGT010000068.1 GCA_937901125.1 uncultured Clostridia bacterium
GCAGAGCGGGCGGTTGTTAAAGCCCGCTTCGCGGTCTTCAGCACTGAAGTAATAAGTCAAGAAAGCCCCTTCCGATGAAGGGGCTTTCTTTTGCTGATTTTATTTTTTCTTTTCGCTCTGTTTTTTCATAGTGCGGTTTGCGCTTGTAACCACCTTTTCAGAGAGTGTCTTTTTCTTTTTATCTTCCAGATTCATACCTGTAATGCCTACGATGTACATACCTGCCAGATCAACCTTTACTGTTTTCTTTACAGGGATCACTTCGTAAACAGGCTTATCACACATCAGTGTTACGATCTGAGGACCAACTTTTGCACGAACCAGATTTGTTTTACGCATCTTTGCAGATTTAGGCATCTGTTCATAAACAGCCTTAGGCATGTTGGAAGGAGAAGGTTTTTCCTGTCTCTTATCAATCACAAAGATCTGAACTGTGGTGCGGTTCTGGTCAATGAAATCCTGGGCCTGGATCATTTTCTTCATGCCTCTTTTGTTCAGGTAATACATACCTACACAAAGCAGTGCCAAAATAACGATGATGATGATCATAATATCAAATGGACTCAAAATATTTCCTCCTTTATTGCTTGCACACAAAATGATAAACATTTTGCCGTAATTTTTCACGCTCTTGCTATTTTACCATCGATTTTCACTTTAGGGAAGAGAAAATCTCCATTTTTTTGATTTTTTTCACAAAAGGAGCAGTTGCAACTCACTGGAAAGATATAGTATACTACTAGAATATAAGTTTGTTACCATAAGTCTGAGAAAGGAGAATGTCTATGGGCGGCGTATTGAGCTGGATCACCCTGATCGCATTGATCGTATTGGTCATCAATGTCATCCTCTCTGGTCTTGTCGTGTTCTTTGAACGCAGAAACCCCGCCAGCACATGGGCCTGGCTTCTGGTGCTGCTGTTTATCCCGATTTTTGGGTTCATTGTCTATATGATTTTCGGCAGAAACAGCAAGCGGGAAAAAATGTTTCGGGAAAAAGAAAAATACGATCAGGAAGTCTATTATAAATACCTTTTCCATGATGTCCACTCAGCAGAAAAGGTCAAGCTGCAAAAGGAATTCATCGAAAACAAAGGGAAACTGGTGGATGCGGAGTATGTCACCGACCTGGCCCATCTCCATTTGAACAGCGGCAACTGGATGACCTTCAATAATCAGGTGGAATATTTCAACAACGGGAAGGAAAAGTTTGAAGCTCTGGTACAGGATATCCGCAATGCCAAAAAATTCATCCATCTGGAATATTATATCTGGCGGGGCGACCGACTGGGCACCCGTCTGGTGGAAGAGCTGACGAAAAAAGCCGCCGAAGGCGTAGAAGTCCGTATCCTGTATGACGGCATCGGCAATGCCCGTCTGCCCAAATATTTTTTTGACAAATTTCACGACGCAGGGGGCTATACAGCAGCCTTTCTGCCCCGCTTCGTGGTGCGTCTGAATTACCGCAACCACCGCAAACTGGCCATCATCGATGGGGAGATCGGCCATATCGGCGGCTTCAATGTGGGCGATGAATATCTGGGCATCGTGAAACGCTATGGCCCTTGGAGAGATACCCATCTGCGATTCCAAGGGGACGCCATCGACCAAATGCAGATGCGTTTCATCAAAGACTGGAACTTTACAGCAAAAAAAGGCATCATTCAGCTGAGCGAAAAGTATTTCCCCAAGAGAGCGCAGTTTGACGGGGTACGGACACAGATCGTTTCCAGCGGCCCCGATACGCAGTGGAAAAATGTCCGCAACGGCTATTTCAAAATGATAAACGAAGCCGAAAGCCATGTTTATCTGACTACTCCCTATTTTGTGCCCGATGACGGTATTTTTGAAGCATTGCGGGTGGCCGCCCTTTCCGGGCTGGATGTTCGCATCATCATCCCCGGCAACCCCGACCATTTCTTCGTATACTGGGCCAGCATGTCCTATTTGGGGGAACTGCTGGAGGCCGGTGTAAAGGTCTATCAGTATGAGCGGGGCTTTATTCACGCAAAGGTACTGACCATCGATGGTACAGTAGCTTCTGTAGGCTCTGCCAATATGGATATCCGCAGCTTTGATTTGAATTTTGAAGTCAACGCTTTTATGTATGATGAAGACATCACAAAAGTATTGGAAGATGATTTTATGAACGATCTGCGCTGCTGCGTAGAGATCACAAAAGAATGGTATCAACGCAGAAGATGGTGGTTCAAGGTGCATGAAGCCATTGCAAGGCTTATTTCGCCCATGCTATAAGGAGGGAAATAGATGGATAGAATTGGATATGAAGAAGAACGAAAGATACGCTATTTTCAAATCGACAGCAACAGCTGCATGACTCCCGCAGCCTTGCTTTCCAGCCTGCAGGAAATAGCCATCACCCACTCCGACACATTGGGCTATACCATCAATTATATGCTGGAGCATCACTGGTTCTGGTCTGTGGTAAACTGGCATTTGAAGCTCTACCGTATGCCAAAATACGGTGAAAAGATCGTCCTCCAGACATGGAGCGATAAATTTGCCCGTTTTCAGGCAAACCGCAGTTTTTTCATCTTTGACGAAGCAGGCAATAAGCTGCTGGATGGTGTTTCCCGCTGGGTATTCATGGACTTGGAAAAGCGCAAACCCACCAACGTGCCTGCGGACATGGCAGAAAAATACCACACCGGGCAGGAACCCGCCATCGAAGGAGAAAAATTCCTGATGCCAAAAGAACCCTCAGGGGCGCTGATCTGCACCAGAGAAATTTTGGTGACTAGACGGGATACCGACACCAACGGGCATGCCAACAATGTAAAATATCTGGAATGGGTCATGGATGATATCCCCGATGAGTTCTACGTAGGTCTGGCACTGAAAGATATCCGCATCGTTTACCGCAAGGAATGTCTGCGGGGCGACACAGTGACAGTAAAGACCTTCCTGCTGGATACAGAGGAAGGTAAAGAAGTGGAATCCTTCCTGTATGAAGGAGATACTGTTGTGGCTCAGGTCATCACTGCTTGGGCGTAAACACCTTCTCACATTCGGATTTCATCCGGATGCATGTTTGGACGTAAACGCCCATGAATGTCTGGCCGTCAGAGCCAGCAAAAGCTGACTGGGGGCGTAAAAAAGCCAGATGAGCCTAGGCACAGGGGTGAAATAATATCCCCACGCCACAGTCATATCACAGCAGATAAATAAAACCAAACCTAAGAGGTACAGCTTTCCGAAAACAGAGGGCTGTGCCTTTTCTTTTTGCAAGGCAAAGAAAAAATGTAAAAGGAACAATACGGCATAAAGGATGCCAAGGAAAAGCAAAGGAAGCAGAATCCAAATAGGAAGAAAAAGCAATGCCTGCCACGGGGAGGCTCGCCCCAGTAGATTACGAAGATAAGCCATCTGGACAAGGAGAAAAAAAGATACGCCCACGGCATAGTTATCCGTAAAAAGGAAGAAAAAATCCCCGCAGAGGGTGAATAGAGCCGCCATGGGCAGTCCCCTCCAAAAAGAAAGCAGAAAACAGAAAGCAATCCAAGAAAAACGAATCATATCCATCATACAAAAACCACCTCTTGGGATATTCTTCCCAAAAGGCGGTGATTTGTTTCGGAAATAAAAAAAATGGAAGTTACAGGGCTCGAACCTGTGACCCTCTGCTTGTAAGGCAGATGCTCTCC
>CALCGT010000069.1 GCA_937901125.1 uncultured Clostridia bacterium
GTACCAGACTATGAGTCTTTTTTTATCTGTTGCACTTAGATTGTAAATTCAAGCTTAAAAAAGAGGAAAGGAAGAAAGAACAATGGCAAGAAATGTACTGGCGGCTGCCAATAATCAGCAGCAGAAATATTATATTGAGGAAAAATTCGGCTTCCTGCCCGATGCCATCAAGGAGGACTTAAAAAAGGTCTGTGTGTATATGGCGGAAAAGCTGAACTGTACCTTTGTGGTTGGTTTTGAGGAAAATGGCGACCTGTATTTTGAAACGGTGAAGCATGAAGGGGATTGCGACTTTGATGATATCGGCGCAGAACTGGAGATCAAAAAGATTCAGAAAGAAGAACTGGAACTGTTCCGTGCCATTGAGCTTTGGTATGTGATCTTCTGCACAAAAGAAGGCGAACTGGCAAAGCAGGAATTGATGCGCAGAGCCGCAGAAGAGGGAAAAAACCTGTGAAAACGGGCAAAAACCACTGAAAAAATAGAAAAAATTGTTGTAATATCCGCATTTGCTGTTATAATGAATTTGGTTGCGTAAAAAACGGAAAAGCTGGGAAAGGATGAACATGACCCCGTAAAAGGGCAGGTATTTTGATTTTTCTTCCGTAGGAATACACAACAAATGACATCATCCAAATCATCTTATATCTTATAAGAATGAGAATGAAAGGAGCTATTTTAAATGAGTGAAGCAACAAACACAACAACAAAGAAAAAAGGGATGGCAGCCCGTGAGTTGACCACATTGGGTCTTCTGACAGGGATTCTGCTGTTGATGAGTTTTACCCCCTTGGGGTATTTCAGAACATTGGGTCTGGATATTTCCCTGATGATGATTCCTGTGGGGATCGGTGCAATGCTGATGGGACCCAAGGCGGGCGCATGGCTTGGCTTTATTTTTGGGGCGACCAGCTTTTATCAGTCTATGTCTGGGTCTTCCCCTTTCAGTACCATGTTGTTTAATATCAATCCTTTTTATACCTTCCTACTTTGCATCCCCACCAGAATGCTGATGGGTTTTTTGACAGGGGTGATTTTCAAGGTAGTGCAGAAGGTGGACAGAAAGAAAACAGCGTGCTTTTTCGTAGGTGGCTTCTTTGCGGCATTTCTGAATACCGTGTTCTTCATGTCCGTTCTGATCATCTGCTACTGGAATACAGAATTTATCCAGGGCATCAATGAAACATTGGGCAATTTGAACCCTCTGCCCTTTGTGGTTGCTTTCGTAGGCGTCAACGGCGCACTGGAAATGCCTGCAAGCTGCATTGTCGGCGGCGTGGTTTCCAAGGCAGTCAGCAGAACTTTATATAAAAAGGTAGTTTAAGATACATAATATAGAAATGCATACGGCGCGGGATGGATTTTCCCGCGCTTTTTTTAAAATCAATTCCGAATAGGAGAAGGTTTATGTTATTGGTAATTGATGTAGGCAATACAAATATGGTGTTTGGCGTGTTCGATGGGGACAAGTTGGTGGCCAACTGGAGGCTTTCTACCCAGAGCGGGCGTACCTCCGATGAAACGGGGCTGTTGATCCGCAATTTGTTTGAATATTCCGAAGTTTCGGTAAATGAGATCGAAGCGATCATTGTTTCTTCCGTTGTGCCTAATGTGATGTATTCCATGCTCAACGGCATCAGAAAATTCCTGAAGAAAGACCCTATCGTGGTACGGGCTGGGCTGAAAACAGGCATCAACCTGCGTATGGAAAATCCCAAGGAAATGGGGACAGACCGTATCGTCAACCTGGTGGCGGCCCATGAGATCTATGGCGGTCCTGCCATTGTGGTGGATTACAGCACAGCCACTACCTTCGACGTTGTCAGCGAAAATGGCGAATTCCTCACAGGCATCACAGCCCCCGGGCTGCAGACCTGTGCCGATGCCCTGTATCAGAAGGCGGCGAACCTGCCGAAATTTGAGATCGTCAGCCCCGACAGTATTATCACGAAAAATACCATCGAAAGTATGCAGGCTGGTCTGGTGGTGGGTCATATCGGTGAAGCAAAGTATATCATCGAAAAGATCAGAGAGCATTTCAAATGCCCCAATATGAAGGTCATCGCTACAGGCGGCCTGGGCAAAGTGATCTATGAAGAGAAAAAAGGTATTTTTGATGTATATGACCCTGTTTTGGCGCTCCATGGTCTGCGCCTGATATATGAAAAAAATAAAAACAGACGGTAAGTAGGAGGAAAGCAGATGCTTTTGGTAATCGACGTTGGGAACACTAACTTTGTTTTAGGCGTATACGAAGGGGAGAACCTCATCAACTGCTGGCGCATGACCACAGGCGGCAACCGTACAGCCGATGAAACGGGTATTTTCATTCATGGCCTGTTCGATGCATCCGGGCTGGATGCCAATAGGGTGGAGGCAGTTATCATTTCCTCTGTTGTGCCGGATATCATGTATTCTTTGACTCAGGGAATCCGCAGATATTTTGGGATCGAACCCATGATCGTTGGGGTTGGGATGAAAACCGGCATCGTCATCAAACGGGATGACCCCAAAACAGTGGGTGCCGATCGTATCGTTGACCTGGTGGCGGCCAATGAAATCTATGGCGGCCCTGCCATCGTTATCGACTATGGCACAGCCAATACCTTCGATGTTATCAATGAAAAAAATGAGTTTATCACCGGCTTTATTACGCCCGGTATCTCTTCCTGTGCTGATGCCCTGTATCAGAAAGCGGCGCAGCTGCCGAAAATCGAGATCAAAGCGCCCAAGTCCATCATTGCAAAAAATACGGTGGATAGCTTTCAGGCGGGCTTGGTGCTGGGGCATATTGGTCAGACCAAGTATATCATTGAGCAGCTGAAGGAGCAGCTGAACCTGCCCAATATGAAGGTCATTGCTACGGGGGGCTTAGCCAAAGTCATCGACCCCAATAATGAGATTTTCGATGTGCTGGACCCTGTATTAACTTTGAAGGGGTTACGCATACTTTATGAGAAAAACAAATAACAGGCGAACATTCGCCTGTTTTTTCTTTCGGGCCGAGGGGCGCTGTCCCACTTCCCCACTGGGGGATGATACCCCAGACCCCCATTTGCAGCAACATGTACATGTTGCTGCGGTATCGAGTTCCAAGGGAGTGACTCCCTTGGTGGGAGTTTGAGGGTGAAACCCTCAAGAAGAAAAGAGGTGTAAATATGAAAATTGGAAAATTGAAATTGGAAAATAACGTGTTTCTGGCACCCATGGCAGGGGTGACCGATCTGCCCTTCCGCCTGCTCTGCAAGGAAATGGGCTGCGGCCTGGTCTATTCCGAAATGGTCAGTGCCAAAGGGATTTTATACGATAATAAAAATACAACAGAACTGTTGGAGATCGCCCCGGAGGAACGCCCCGTAGCCGTGCAGCTCTTTGGCTCCGATCCGGAAATCCTTGGGAATATGGCGAAGAAAATTGAGGATTATCCTATCGATATCATCGATGTGAATATGGGCTGCCCCGCGCCGAAAATCGTGAAAAACGGCGAAGGCTCCTGCCTGATGAAAACACCTGAACTGGTGGGGAAGATCGTTAAATCTCTGGTGGAAAGCCAGAGCAAGCCCGTTACCATCAAATTCCGTAAGGGCTTCGATGATGACCATGTAAATGCTGTGGAAATCGCCAAGGTAGCCGAGGCAAATGGTGCCTCCGCTGTGGCTGTCCATGGTCGTACCCGGGAGCAGTATTATAGCGGGAAAGCCGATTGGGATATCATCCGTCAGGTGAAGGAAGCCGTAAATATCCCTGTCATTGGCAATGGGGATATCTTTACTCCCAAGGATGCCAAAGCTCTGCTGGAGCATACGGGCTGCGATGCTATTATGGTAGGCCGTGGCGCTCAAGGGAATCCCTGGATCTTCAAGCGCATCCTCCATTACCTGAAAACAGGGGAATTCCTGCCGGAACCCACTGCCGAGGAACGGGTGGAAAAGGCTCTGCGCCATTCCCAGATGCTCATCGACTATAAGGGCGAGTATATCGGTATCCGTGAAATGCGGAAGCACATGGCGTGGTATATGAAGGGGCTGCCCGGTGCTGCGGAACTGCGGGGCAAGCTGAACTATGCTGAGACTATGGCGGAAATGGAAGCCCTTTTGCGGGGATATTTGGAAAATCATAGATAAAAATAAGGCTCTTGATAGGCAATCTATTTTGATGTTGCCTAACGAGGGCCTCTTTTTTTGCAAAAATGGAAAGCATGCTTGACATTTTTGTGGGTAGGTGGTATAGTTGATTTATGGAAAGCAAACTTTACATTTTGGAGGAGAAAGCCTATGAAAAACAGATTGGAGGAAATCCGAAAAGCACGAGGCATCCGTCAGGAGGAGTTGGCGGCGGCGTTGGAGGTTTCCCGTCAGACCATCGGGTCTTTGGAAAACGGCAGATATAACCCATCCATTCTACTGGCGTTTAAGCTCGCCCGTTATTTCGGGATGTCCATTGAAGAGATTTTTATTTATGAAGAGGAGGAAAAGGCATGAAACAGAAACGAAATGTTAATTTGGGGACTCTGATTGTGGGGGTGCTTTGTGTCATTGGGGCATGTTTTTTAAAGGATGCGTATTATGCCAATATGCTGCGCTCCTGCGGGATCGCTTGGATCGTCAGCGGGGGTATCCAGCTGAAGCAGTATGTGTATTATTCCAAGCCGGAGCATCAGGCGGAATATGAAGAAAAACAGGTACAGCAGCGCATCAGTCTGAAAGATGAAAGAAAAGTCATGCTACGGCAGATGGCAGGGCATAAGTCCTATCAGATCATGTTTTTTGTGCTGCTGGCGGTGAGCCTGCTGTTTGCCCTGCTGCGGGTGGAATGGTGGATCACAGGGATCGTATTTTTGCTGTGGGTGGCACAGTATGTGATGGGGATTGTGCTGTTCCGCTATTACGAGAAACGGCTGTAAAGCCTTAGGTGGCTCTGCCCCCTAAAACCCCTGCAAGGGGCATTATGCCCCTTGCCCCTGATACTCCGCAAAACTACGTTTTGCGTGAAAGGAAATTCTAATGAAATAGATTTATATAAAAAGAAAGGGCAGGAGTGATCCAGCCCTTTCTTTTTTACTGAATATCTACCACTTCATAGCCGGCGTCTGTTACCACTTTCACCAATTCTTCATCGCTGATATCCTTGCTCAGTTCCACTTCCGCGCATTTTCCCTCCAGAGAAACGGTTGCGGAAACGCCGTCCATTTCATTCAGGGCTTTGTCCACTCTGCCTGTGCAGTGGTTGCACATCATGCCTTCGATTTTCAATACCTTTTTCATTTTGATTTCCTCCTTATTTGAAACGTTGTTGTTTTCTTCTATGCCTTTCGCCGCTTTTGCAGCGTAGAGTTCCTGATGTGTTGGCTTGAACAGCTTCAGCCGCAGGGCATTGCCCACCACAAAAGCGGAGCTGAAGCTCATGGCTGCTGCTGCAAACATGGGGTTCAATTTCCAACCCAAAACGGAGTAGAATACCCCTGCCGCCAGAGGGATGCCGCAGACGTTGTAGAAGAACGCCCAAAACAGGTTTTGCTTGATATTTTTGATGGTGGCATGGCTCAGCTGCACTGCCGTCACCGCATCCAGCAGGTCGCTTTTCATCAAAACGATATCTGCCGATTCCATGGCAACGTCCGTACCTGCGCCGATGGCAATGCCTACATCCGCCCGGGTCAGGGCAGGGGCATCGTTGATGCCGTCGCCGATCATAGCAACCTTTTTGCCGCTTTCCTGCAGGCGTCGCACTTCCATTTCTTTATCCTGGGGCAAAACCTCTCCAATGGCGTGGATGCCCAGCTTTTGGGCAATGGCGTTGGCGGTACGCTTATTGTCCCCCGTCAGCATGACGACGTCAATGCCCATCTGATGAAAGGCATCCACGGCATCTTTGCTGGTGGGCTTCAGGATATCTGCCAAGCCCAATACGCCCAACAGCTTTTCCCCCTCTGCAAAGAAGAGGGGTGTTTTGCCTTTTTCTGCAAGGGCTTCTGCCTTTTCTGCAAAGCCTTTCAGATCGATGCCCCGTTCCTCCATCATTTTCAGGTTACCGCCTAAAATATGCTTGCCGTTGACATCGGCTTCGATGCCCTGTCCTGCCGTTGCCACCAGGTTTTCCCCGTCGCTTAGGCTAATTTCTTTTTCCTTGGCATAGCTGACCACAGCCTCCGCCAAAGGGTGTTCCGACAGGGTTTCCAAAGAAGCTGCCAGTCGCAGGAAAGGATTCTGCAAAACACCGGGAGCAGGCAGTACATCCGTTACCATGGGATGTCCTTCTGTCAGTGTCCCTGTTTTATCCAGTACCACAGTGTCGATCTGATGGGCGATCTCCAGGCTTTCCGCAGATTTTACCAGAATGCCGTATTCTGCCCCTTTCCCTGTACCTACCATGATTGCCGTAGGCGTTGCCAGACCTAATGCACAAGGGCAGGAGATGACCAGAACGGCGATGCCGATGGAAAGGGCGAAGGAGAAGGGCTGACCTACCAACATCCACACGATGGTTGCGAGAATGGCGATGGTAATGACCACAGGCACGAAAATGCCGCTGACCGTATCCGCCAGCTTGGCGATGGGAGCCTTGGAAGCACCGGCTTCTTCCACCAGCGTGATGATTTGGGAAAGGGTGGTGTCATTGCCAACACGGGTGGCTTCCATTTTGAAGAAGCCGTTTTTATTCACCGTTGCCCCAATGACCGTATCGCCCACCTGCTTGTCCACAGGAATAGATTCACCGGTGATGGCGCTTTCATCCACGGCAGAAAAGCCTTCGATGAGCTTCCCGTCCACAGGGATGCTCTGCCCAGGGCGAACGAGGATGATATCGCCCACAATGACTTGTTCGATGGGGATTTCCTGTTCCACGCCGCCCCGCAGAACGGTTGCCATTTTTGGGGCTAAGTCCATCAGCTTGCTGATGGCTTCGGAGGTCTTCCCCTTGGAACGGGTCTCCATATATTTCCCTACGGTGATCAGGGTCAAAATCATAGCTGCTCCTTCCAGATACAGCTCCATGCCATAATGGTGGGCCAGTTCCAGATCGCCACGACCCATGTGGTACGCCATGGCATAAATGGCAAAGAGACTGTAGAGATAGGATGCAGCTGCGCCCAGTGCCACCAGAGAGTCCATATTTGGCGCACGGTTCCAAAGGGCTTTGAACCCCACTACGAAAAACTTTTTGTTGATGATGAGGACGGGCGTTGCCAGCAGTAGCTGGGTCAGGGAGAAAATCATGATATTTTCATTTCCCAGCAGAATGGCGGGAAGGGGTGCCCCCATCATATGCCCCATGGAAATATAGAAGAGGGGGATCAGAAAGCAGAAGGAGGAGATCAGCCGCTTTTTCATGACTGCCATTTCTTCTAAGGCGACGTTTTTGGGGGGGGCGGCAGCGGCCGAGGACGCATTGGCACCCTGCAGGCTGGCGCCGTAGCCGCCGCTTTCTACAGCCTTGATGATATCTTCTGTATGGAGTGACGTTTCGTCGTATTCTACGATCATGCTGTTTTGCAACAGGTTGACATTGACCGTCCGGATGCCTTCTAACTTTTCCACAGCCTTTTCCACATGGGCAGAACAGGCAGAGCAGGTCATCCCTGTCACATCGAATTTTTGTTTCACATTGAAACACCTCCCATCGTTTCTCTTGAAAGATAGTATGTGAATTTTCGCTTACTTAAATACTTTACCCATAATTTCAATCAATTCATCAATTTTTTCATCTCTTTCCTGCTCGCTTTCTGCATTTCTGACACAGGTTTTCAAATGAGCGGAAAGAACTTCTTTATTCGCTTTATTCAGAATCGCCATTGTTGCCATTAGTTGGTGAGAAATATCGATACAATAGCGATCTTCTTCGACCATGTTCAGGATTCCATCGATCTGACCTCTGGCAGTTTTCAGCAGGTTTCCAACTTTTGTTTTATCTGCTTGCATTCGTATCCGCTCCCTTCTACTACCCCACCCCTGGGGGGGATTAATTGCATTATATAGGTTCTCTCCAAGAAAATCAATAGGAATTTTTGCAGAATATGTTCTTTTCTTTTGATTTTGCCTATGCTAGACTAAAGAAAAAGGAGAGGAGATGGAATATGAAAGAAGCAAGACCCATGCGCCGTCAGGACAGGCTGGTTTCCGAAGAACGGGCCAGAGAGATCATTAAAAATGCAGAATACGGCATCCTTATGACTGCCGATGGGGAAGGGCAGCCCTATGGGGTGGCTGTTTCCCATGTGATGGATGGGGATAAAATCTATTTCCATTGTGCCCTGGAGGGCAGAAAGCTGGAAAATATCCGTGTGAATCCCAAGGTCTGCATGAGTTGTGTTTCCAATGCTTACGTGGATCAGGAGAAATACACCCATCGTTATGAAAGTGCTATAGCAGAGGGGGCTGCCGCCATAGTTTCGGATAGAGAGGAAAAGCTCCACGCCTTGCGGCTCATTTGTGGAAAATATGCGCCCCATTCCTTCAAAGATTCTGATGCGTATATCCTGCCGAAAATGGACAAGACCGGCGTTGTCCGCATCGATTTGGAAACCCTGCCTGGAAAAGTGAACAGTCGTTGATCTTCCTTAAAAACAATAGAGAAGTAGTTTTTCTACAATCAAAAAGCCATCCCAATGGGATGGCTTTTGCTTTGTCGTGGTTTTGTTTTTTATGTTCCGATCAGCTCAAAACATATACGGTTACATTTCGAACGCCCCAGCCGTATGCTTCACTCAGAGAGCTGTAGCAAACGTCTACACGGTTGCCCTTGATGGCGCCGCCGGTATCTGTTGCAGTCGCTACACCGTAACCGGGGACATAAACTCTAGAGCCCAGAGGGATGACCCTGGGGTCTACGGCGATGGTGCCATAGCCGGCTCTTGTGCCGGAAGCTGTGATGCCGTTGCAGCCTGCATCGTAAGGTGTGTAAGCAGTTACCTTTGCGTTGATGGCTTTGGAATATTTCATACCGTTGATCACGTTTTTGGGACCAACTTCAACAATTTTATTCTGCGCTGCTGTAACCGCTTTCTTTTCTACGAACTTTGTATCGATCAGTTCGTCGCCGTGGTAAACTTCTTTGCTGATGACGGATGCTACGCCGTCCTTGCCTTCCTGAACGACACGGCTTTCACCGGATTTCAGGGAATCATTGGTGCGTTCCACTGTTTTGTAGGGGATTGCTTCTGTGGATGCCACTGTTTTTTCTGTAACAGATGTCAGAGACAGTGTCATCATTGCTTCGATGGGGTCGCCTTCTTCTGCGTCCTCCAGAATATAGTCTGTGTCGATGGTGTTTGACAGATCATCCAGCAGTTCGCCTACGGTTTCCTTATCTGTGGAGATCATTCTGGGGGCACCGTCGATGTTGATGACTACAGATTGCATATTCGTTTTGCTGTAAGCAGATGCTGTTCCGCAGCCGATTACCAATATAAATACCACGATAGCAAATACTCTAAGATGTGTTTTCATTTTTTCCTCCTTGAACGAGCCGTACTGCCGTTTTTTGTGGGAATGGCAGGGGATGTCGCTCCTGTTAGTAATAGATGATAGACATCTAGGAATTATTGCCAAAATCATTTTCGGCATCATGCCGGCTGCGATGCCCTTTGGCTTTGGTAAAATCTTCGGAAATACCATTGCGTGTATTCCCTGCGGTTTTCCCTTTGCCAAATGCCATTTCGCACGCCATGCTATCCAAATGACATTGTCAATACTTCCTTAGATTTTATGCCTTTCTCCCGTCCTTGAATGGGGGACGGTCGCAGTCGTATTTACACGGGGAGTCGTCACTTCCGCATAATGTTTAAGTTTTGTTTGTTTGACTGCAAGTCTGCATGAAAGCAACCTTGCTGATGCCCATTCGTAGTGCTTTGCCCTACTCATGTCATCAGGTTGTCTAATGTCCGCAGAGGACTGTCTGCAAGCAGCTATCCCATCTGCGTTCATTGCCAACGCTTTCATTGCATAAGAAAAGACATATCATTTCTGATATATCTTTATGCTTCGTACATTGGATATATTAACACATTTGTAACAATTGTGCAACCTTTTTTAAAAAAATAACGGAATTCCTTAAAATAAATGGCAAAAAAATGCAATTATTTTGCAATAGAAAAACCCGGGAAACCTTGATTTTATAGGGTTTTCCGGGTTTTGGACTATTTTTTTAAGTTGGGGAATTTTTTATTTGAAAAACAGAGATTTTGCGTTGTTTTCTGTAATTTTCGCAACATCTTCGGGAGTCATTTTTTTGATCTCTGCGATTTTTTCCACGATGTATTTCAGATTGGTAGAGTCGTTTCGTTTGCCTCTGTTGGGGTTGGGTGCCAGATAAGGGCAGTCCGTTTCAATGAGGATGCTTTCGATGGGGACAGCTTCCACTGTCTCCACCAGTTTTTTGGCATTGGAGAAGGTGACCACACCGCCAACGCCGATATGGAAGCCCATTTTCACATAATCCTGCGCCATCTGGGCAGAACCGGAATAGCAGTGGATAGAGCCACGGCGGACATTGGTGGATTGGATGATATCAAATGTTTCCTGAGAAGCATCTCTGGAATGGATGATAACAGGTTTGTTCACTTCCTCCGCCAGGCGCAGCTGCTGTCTGAACCAGAACCGCTGCAATTCTCTAGGGTGGGTGTCATAGTAGTAATCCAGACCGATCTCCCCGATGGCAACTATCTTGGGGTGTTCGCTGAGCTTTTTCAGCTTGGCGATGGTCTGGGAGGACATATCGTAGAGTTCGTGGGGGTGTACGCCGACGGCAGCGTAGATATAGTCATATTTCTCCGCCAGACGGATGCTCATTTCAGAGCTTTTCACATCGCAGCCGATATTGATGACATGACTGACCCCGGAAGCAGGGAGAAGCTCCCCCAGGAGCTCCTCTCTATCTTCTCTGAATCTCTTATCGTCGTAATGGGCGTGGGATTCAAAATATTTCATTAGCTGATTGCGCTGCCGCTTTCAAAGTCTTTGTCATCTGTGGTCAGGATAGACAGTTTGCCGTCGCTGTCTTCTGCACACAGGATCATGCCGTAGCTCATTTCGCCCATCATTTTTCTGGGTTTCAGGTTGTAAGCAACTACAACGCGCTTGCCTACCAGTTTGCCGGGAGCGTATGTGCCTTTGATACCGGAGAAGATGACTCTTTCTTCTTCACCGAATTTTACGATATTGCGCAGCAGTTTTTTGGATTTGGGTACTTCGTTGCTTTCAATGACTTCGCCCACCTTCAGCTGAACCTTACAGAAATCGTCAATAGTAATTTCTGCGGGGTATTCGGGTTCTTCCTGGGTAGGTGCTTTTTCTTCTTCCTTCTTGGGTTCTTCTTCCTTCTTCTGGTTTGCGATAGAAGTTGCCTGAGAAGCCTTGATGGCAGCTTCCAGCTCAGCCAGTTCCTTCTTCATATCGATACGAGGGAAGAGGGTTTCGCCTTTCTGAACAGCCAGTTCGGCAGGAAGCAGACCCCATGTCTTTGTGCTTTCCCATTCTGTCAGTTCGCCGGCTGTGATATTCAGCTGTGCCCAGATCTTTGCGGGTGTCAGAGGCATGAAGGGCTGGATCAGGATGGAAATGATACGGATACTTTCTGCAACGTTGTACAGGGCATTTGCCAGTTCTGCTTTCTTTGCTTCGTCCTTGCACAGTACCCAAGGCTGTGTTTCGTCGATATATTTGTTGGTACGACGGATCAGGTTCCAGATCTCGATGAGGGCATCGGAGAAGAGCATGTTATCCATCTTTTCTTCTACCTTAGGAATGGTAGCTGTTGCCATTGCCTGCAGGTCTGCGTCAAATTCTGTTGCCGCTCTGTCTGCGGGCAGCTTACCGCCGAAGTATTTTTCGATCATGCCGACAGTTCTGGAAACCAGGTTGCCCAAGTCGTTTGCCAGGTCGGAGTTGATGCGCTGGATCAGTGCTTCGTTTGTGAAGTTGCCATCCTGACCGAAAGCAATCTCTCTCAGCAGGAAGTAACGGATGGCGTCTACGCCGTATTTGTTTACCAGTACAACGGGGTCAACGACATTACCAACGGATTTGGACATTTTGCCGCCGTTGATGACCAGCCAGCCGTGACCGAATACCTTCTTGGGCAGTGGCATATTCAGTGCCATCAGCATTGCAGGCCAGATGATGGCATGGAAACGAACGATTTCCTTACCAACAACGTGAACGTCTGCAGGCCAGTATTTCTGATAGTCTGCATCGTTTTCGCTGCCCCAGCCCATAGCAGTGATATAGTTGGACAGTGCGTCGATCCAAACGTATACGATATGACCGGGGTCGAATTCTACAGGTACGCCCCATTTGAAGGAGGTACGGGAAACAGCCAGATCTTCCAAACCGGGTTTCAGGAAGTTTGCAATCATTTCGTTCTGGCGTGTGTTGGGCTGCAGGAATTCGGGGTTTTCTTCATAATATTTGATAATTCTGTCGCCGTACTGGGAAAGACGGAAGAAGTAGCTTTCTTCCTTCAGCAGTTCTACGTCACGGCCGCAGTCGGGGCATTTGCCATCCTTCAGCTGTGTCTCTGTGAAGAAGGATTCGCAGGGAGTGCAGTACCAGCCTTCGTAGGAAGATTTGTAGATATCGCCCTGATCGTAAAGCTGTTTGAAGATCTTCTGTACTGCTTTTACATGGTAGTCGTCTGTGGTACGGATGAATCTGTCATAGGAAATTTCCATCAGCTTCCACAGGTCTTTGATGCCTGCAACGACTTTATCTGTATATTCCTTGGGAGTCATGCCCTGGCCTGTTGCGATACGTTCGATCTTCTGACCGTGTTCGTCTGTACCTGTCAGGAACATAACGTCATAGCCCCGCAGTCTTTTGTAACGAGCCATTGTGTCGGTTGCTACTGTGCAGTAGGAATGGCCAATGTGCAGCTTATCACTGGGATAGTAAATGGGTGTGGTGATATAGAATTTTTCTTTAGCCACAAATATCTCTCCTTTTTCTTTATAGTTAGGTAAATATATAGGTAAACCATTCATCATGCTGTGCATGATGAATGTATTTGCTCCGCAAATCACCTTCATTCAGGCCTTAACCTGCATCTTTGCAGGCAAAAACAGTTTAAGGCTTGAATGAAAATGGTTTCTCTCCGCTTTGGTGCAAATAAAAAACCGCCCTTATATCAAAGGACGGTCAAAAAGCCGTGTTACCACCTTCATTCGTTTTTCCCTCACGGAAAAAACCTCAGTGGGTAAATATCTGAAAGGATAGCTACCGCAACGCGATAACGGGCGAACCCGTCGCAGCCTAATGCCTGCGGGTGCAGACACTCGGGGCGAAGCTCCAAGGCCATCTTCGGTGATTCTTCTGCGCCCCTTTCCAGCCGCCGGGGCTCTCTGTCAGCAGACGGAGATCACGTACTCTCCTTTTCAAAGCTGTTTGTCCTAATAAAAATCATTCTACTATATTTCCCGCTTTTCTGTCAATGGATACAGGGGAAAGGAACCAAAAAATTCTTTTTTCTCTGGGAAAAGTTGAGACTCCGTGCAACTTTATTTTTTGTATGTTTCTTTTTGAAAGGAGATGATTGTTTTTACAGTATGAAGAGTGTAAACTGGAAAATGTGGAAAGCGACGCTAGATCACAAGATATGTCGCGATTGCAAAAGAATGCATGGTAAAATTTATTGGATAAAAGAAGAGGTTTATCCACATCCGCCACTACATCCATTTTGTAGATGCTTGATGGAACCGCTAAAGTCAATTCGGGCTGGCCTTGGGACAAGAGGCGGAGCAGGTGGGGCAGATATTTGGTTGAAAGTCAATGGACATTTGCCCAATAATTATATAACAGTTCAAGAGGACTTGAAAATGGGTTGGAATCCCAAGTTGGGGAATTTGAGCAAAGTTGTTCCGGGAAAAATGATTATGGGTGGTATATCAAAACAGAAATGGACATCCTCCTGATGAAATCGGTAGAGTTTGGTATGAAGCAGATATAAATTATAAGTTCGGACATAGAGGGAATGATAGAATTGTTTTTTCTAATGATGGATTGATTTTTGTAACTTATGACCACTACAAAACTTTTATTGAGATTATTTAAGAGGGCGAGAGATGAAAGAGAGAAGAGAATATATTTTGGATTTTACAGAATGTAAATATATTACGGAAGTACATTGGAAGATTAGAGATACTTTTTTATTTCCTTCATTTTATGGAGAAAACTTAGATGCACTTTGGGATATGGGAAGAGATTATATTGCCGGTAATGGCGAAGAATTTGTTTTGATAAAAATCAAGGGGATACATTCTCTTCCAAAAGATATACGAGAAAAGGATATTCCTGAAATCATGGATGTTTTTTCTGATATTGAAAAAATATGGGGCAATGTCGAGGTTAGAATTGAAAATGAATCGTAAAAATTTAGTGGGGGAGAGAGATGAAAGAGAGAAGAGAATATATTTTGGATTTTACAGGATGTCAATATATTACGGAAGTGCATTGGAAGATTAGAGATACTTTTTTATTTCCTTCATTTTATGGAGAAAACTTGGATGCGCTTTGGGATATGGGATGCGATTATATCGGCTTAGATGATGAGGTTTTCGATTTTGTCAGAATCAAAGGAGTACATACATTGCCGAAAGAAATCAGGGAATATTTTTTAGATAAGATGATGAATATTTTTTATAGGATAGAAGAGTTCTGGGGTAGTGAAAACGTGAAATTTGAGATAGAAGATTAAAAAGGACGTCTAACAGACGTCCCTTTTCTATCATTATTTCAGATTTTCCGGATTCAAACATTTCAATTCAGGCACAACGAAGATACCATCCTTGCGGATGAGCTTATCATCGAACCAGATTTCCCCGCCGCCGTATTCCGGTGTCATAATCAGCACCAAATCCCAGTGGATGGCGGATTTATTGCCGTTGGGGGCATCATCATAGCAGTTGCCGGGGGTAAAGTGGATAGAGCCGGCAATTTTTTCATCGAAAAGAATGTTATTCATGGGCTTTGTGATATAAGGGTTCACGCCGATGGCAAATTCACCCACATATCTTGCCCCTTCGTCGGTGTTGAATACCTTTTCCAGACGTTCCTTGTCGTTGCCGTTGCAATCCACGATCTTCCCGTCCTTGAAGGTCAGCTTCACGTTTTCAAAGGTAAAGCCGTTGTATTCGGAAGGGGTGTTATAGGTGATCACGCCGTTGATGGAATCCCTTACCGGGGCGGTATAGACCTCGCCGTCGGGGATATTGCAGGCACCGGCACATTTGATGGCGGGGATATCCTTGATGGAGAAGGAGATATCCGTATCCTTTGCCACTAGGCGTACCTTGTCTGTTTTGTTCATCAGTTCCACTAAGGTATCCATAGCTTTGCTCATTTTGCCATAGTCCAGATTGCAGACATTAAAGTAGAAATCTTCGAAATCCTCCAGAGAGGTTTTGGCTGCCTGTGCCATGGAATTGGTAGGGTAGCGCAGAACGACCCATTTGGTATGGGGCACGCGGATCTGATGATGGACAGGGTCGTCGTACAGGCGGTTCTGCATATCGATTTTTTCGGTAGGCACATCGTACTGTTCCGTCAGGTTATCTTCGCCCCGCACGCCGATGAAGGCGTCCATCTGTTTCATCAGGTGGCAATCCACTTCAGCCAGCATTTTCTGCTGTTCTTCTGTTGCCCCCAAGAGCAGTTCCCGTTCCAGAGAATTTGTCATCAGCTGCACAAAGGGAACGGCTCCTACCTGATATACTTCTTTGATGATCTGTTTCACCAGGGGCATAGGGTGGATGCCGTTGCATGAGATCCACACCTTTTCCCCTTTTTCCAATCTACAGGAATAATGCACCAGGTTATATGCCAGTGTTTTGATTCGTTCGTCCATTTTCAATACTCCTTTCTTTTTTCGGGACACTGTCCCGAACCCTGCCAAGGGGGTCATCCCCTTGGAACCCGATACCGCAGAAACATGTACATGTTTTTGCAAATGGGGGTCTGGGGTATCATACCCCAGCGGGGAGGTGGGGCAGAGCCCCACGATCTTAAATAGTATTGTACACTGTTTTGGAAAAATACGCAAAAAAATTGACAAAGATGTACTGTTGATTCTAAAATATAAGAAAGTATGTTATGATGGGGTGAGTTTTTATGCGTGTTGCCATTCCTACCAAAAATGGCAGGATCGACCAGCAGTACAGCCGTGCCACGGAATTCACGGTTTACGAAGTGGAGATTGAACTGATAAAGAAAAAAGAGATCATCCCTCTGGGTAAGACCACTGTGTCGGATTTCCTGACGGAGCAGGATATTAACGCCGTCATCTGCGGCAATATCCGTTCTTCCGCCCGCAATATGTTGCGTACCAAGCGCATCGAACTGACCTATGGCGTCATGGGTGAAGCGGACGATGTGATGATCCGTTATCTCAGCGGGGAACGACTGGGGGATATCGACGAAAACGCCTACTGGAGAGCAGGCAGAGAAGGGGAGTAATTTATGGCATTACTGGAACGTTTTTTTCCTGATATTTATGTAAAATCTGTATTCGAACTGCCTTTGGATGACCTGAGAAAGCTGGGTATCCGTGGCTTGGTGTTCGATATCGATAATACCGTTGCGCCGTTCGATGTGGCAGAGCCCGATGAGGAGATCGTGGAGCTGTTTGCCTATCTGCGGAAACAAGGGTTTAAACTTTGCATTTTGTCCAATAATACCAAGGAACGGGTGCATCTGTTCAACAAAAAGCTGGGGGCTCTGGCAATACATAAGGCAGGAAAGCCCGGCATCAAAAAGCTGAACAGAGCCATGGAAATCATGGGCACAACGCCCCACAGCACAGCCATGGTGGGCGATCAGGTCTTTACGGATATGTGGTGCGGCCATAAGGGCGGCCTGCTCTGCATCATGACAGCACCTATCTGCGACAGAGACCAGCTGATCACCAAAGTGAAGCGGGGAGCGGAGCGTCAGGTTATGAAGGTATATTTTAAGAAATATGGCAAATAAAAAGCGAATTTGTGGCGATTTTTCAATTTTTTATTGAAATATACAGCCTAATCTATTAAAATATAAAAGGATATGCTTATCTTTATTTAGAAAAAAGCATTGCAATTTGGAATAATAAAATTGATCAAACATTTGAGGAGGAAATACTATGATTTCTGCAGGTGAATTTAGAAACGGCGTAACAATGGAATATGAAGGCGATCCCTATGTAATCGTGGAATTCCAGCACGTAAAACCCGGTAAAGGTGCGGCTTTCGTTCGTACAAAAGTTAAAAATCTGAAAACAGGCGCAGTTCTGGAAAAAACATTCAGACCTACTGAAAAAATGCCCAGAGCACACATTGACAGACAGGATATGCAGTATCTGTACAGCGATGGTGACCTGTTCCACTTCATGAACTCTGAAACATTCGACCAGATCGCGATCAACGCAACAGACGTTGGCGATTCCCTGAAATTCGTTAAAGAAAATGACGTTGTAAAAGTTCTGTCCTACGCCGGCAAGGTGTTCGGTATCGAACCGCCTCTCTTTGTAGAACTGGAAATCACAGATACAGAACCCGGCTTCGCTGGCAACACAGCACAGGGTGCAACAAAACCCGCTATCGTTGAAACAGGCGCACAGGTTCAGGTTCCTCTGTTCATCAACCAGGGCGAAAAAATCAAAATCGACACAAGAACAGGCGAATACCTGGGCAGAGCATAATCCGTTCATTTGCTGAAACAGCAGGGAGGCTTGACCAATGGAATATTTTGAAAAGAAGATCACTTATTTAAGAGGGCTTTGCGATGGAAGCGGTTTCCCCGAAGAAAGCAAAGAGGGAAAAATCTTCCATAGTATTTTGGACGTTCTGGACGACATGGCTTTCATGCTGGAGACATTCATGGATGATGAAGACATGGTGATGGATGAAGAGGATCTGGATGAAACGGACGAACCTATTTTCTTCTATTCCTTTATTTGCCCCAACTGCGGCGAGGAGATCGACGTGGATGAGGAGACCATGGAAAGCGAAAAAGAGATCAAATGTCCCGGGTGCGGCAACAGCATCCCCATGGGTACAGCCGATATCGATGAGCTGAAATTCTAATATACAAAAAACAAAAGTACGATTTGGAAATTCCAAGTCGTGCTTTTTCTATGGGCGGCGAAATGGAACGAAAAAAAGAACATTTGACGCTCTTGACTGCCAATGGTAATGGTGCTATGATGAAAAAAACTTCAAAAAGGGGAGCTTGCGAAAGTAGGCTGAGAGTAAGCTGGATTGCTTTGACCCATAACCTGATTTGGATAATGCCAACGTAGGGAACATAAAGTTGACGCGAGAGAACTGCGGTATGTTTTTGGCATAGCGCAGTTTTTTTATTGTCCGTGGTATGGCATGGCAGATGGATTGCTTTCCCTGAGCGGCAAATTGAAGGCACCGCAATTTGGCGTGGGAAAAAGGATAGGTGCTTTTCATGGACAGGAGGAAAGAAAATGGCAAACTACACAACACAGATGGACGCGGCACGTCAGGGAATCATCACACCGCAGATGAAGCTTGTGGCGGAAAAGGAACACATGGATGCGGAGGAAATTCGCAGCTTAGTTGCGAAGGGGCAGGTTATCATTCCCTGCAACAAGAACCATAAATCCCTCCACCCCAGCGGTATTGGAGCAAAGCTTACCACAAAAATCAATGTCAACCTTGGTGTCTCCAGAGACTGGAAGGATGTTGACATGGAGTATGAAAAAGTACGTTCTGCTGTAGAAATGGGGGCCGAGGCCATCATGGATTTAAGCTCCTATGGGGATACCCGAAGCTTTCGTCGTAAGCTGACAGAGGAATGTCCTGCTATGATTGGCACAGTGCCAATTTATGATGCGGTGGTGTATTATCATAAGCCCTTGGCAAAAATAACGGCAGAGGAATGGCTCGATATTGTGCGAATGCACGCCGAGGACGGTGTGGATTTCATGACGATCCATTGCGGGATGAATCGGGCAACGGCGGCACGCTTTAAGCAGAACAAAAGATTGATGAATATTGTTTCCCGTGGCGGCTCTATCATGTTTGCCTGGATGGAAATGACGGGAAATGAAAATCCCTTTTATGAGCATTATGATGAAATTCTGGATATTTGTCGGGAATATGATATTACAATGAGCTTGGGGGATGCCTGCCGACCCGGCTGCCTTGCGGATGCAACAGATACGGCACAGATTGAGGAATTGATTACCTTGGGAGAATTGACAAAACGGGCATGGGCGAAGGATGTGCAGGTGATGATTGAGGGACCTGGGCACATGCCGATGAACCAGATTGCTGCAAATATGGAGATTCAGAAAACACTCTGTCATGGCGCACCCTTCTATGTATTGGGGCCTTTGGTAACAGATGTGGCACCCGGCTATGACCATATCACTTCTGCCATCGGGGGAGCGATTGCGGCGGCCTCTGGTGCGGCGTTCCTCTGCTATGTAACCCCTGCGGAGCATCTGCGTCTGCCTAATGCGGCGGATGTAAAGGAGGGCATCATTGCAGCCAAGATTGCGGCTCATGCAGCAGATATTGCAAAGGGAATCCCTGCTGCTGCGGATTGGGACTATAAAATGAGCGAAGCGAGAAAACGTCTGGATTGGGAAGAAATGTTCCGTTTGAGCATGGATCCTGAAAAGGCACGCCGCTACAGAGCAGAAGCAAAGCCGGAAAAAGAGGATACCTGCAGTATGTGCGGCAATTTCTGCGCAGTGAAGAATACAAATCGCATTTTGGATGGGGAAATTGTCAGCATTTTTGATGAATGATAACAGAAAAAGAGGGTTCCTGTGGAAGTGAGCCTACAGATGCTTTTGGGTTGACAAAGAGATAGATTAAAATTTTTTTCAGCAGGGCATACAAATTGGATGGAAAATCTTTACTGTTTTCGTAGGAATATACCAACTGATTTGTCGGACATCCGAAAGGGAAAAGGCATTCTGCTAAAATTATCTATGCTGTGTTGACAAGTGTCTTTGTAAGAGGTACGATAAACAAAATTTTTTCATAAAATTTTTTTAGATGAGACGAGCGAAGAACAGAACTGAAAGACGAGAGGAGAAATGCTTTATGAAACAGGACAAAAACATCCCCTACAAAATTTATCTGGATGAAAAGGAAATGCCCAAACAATGGTATAATGTGCGGGCAGATATGAAAAATAAACCCGCTCCCTTGCTGAACCCCGCCACACTGCAGCCCATGACAGCGGAAGAACTGGGCGCAGTATTCTGCGATGAGCTGGTACAGCAGGAACTGGATAACGATACAGCTTATATCGATATCCCCCAGGAAATTTTGGATTTCTATAAAATGTACAGACCTGCACCTTTGGTGCGTGCTTATTGTCTGGAAGAAAAATTGCAGACTCCGGCGAAGATTTATTATAAATTTGAAGGTAACAACACCAGCGGCAGCCATAAACTGAATTCCGCTATTGCCCAGGCCTATTATGCAAAAAAGCAGGGGCTGAAGGGCGTGACGACGGAAACCGGCGCCGGCCAGTGGGGGACAGCCCTTTCCATGGCCTGTGCCTATCTGGGCTTGGACTGTCACGTATATATGGTAAAGGTATCCTATGAACAGAAGCCCTTCCGCAGAGAAGTCATGCGTACCTACGGTGCATCCGTAACCCCTTCCCCTTCTATGACAACGGAAGTGGGGAAAAAGATTCTGGCGGAACACCCCGGCACCACGGGCAGCCTTGGCTGTGCCATTTCCGAAGCCGTGGAAGCGGCAGTCAGCAAGGAAGGCTATCGCTATGTTCTGGGCAGCGTGTTAAATCAGGTATTGCTGCATCAGTCCATTATCGGTATGGAAACCAAAGCAGCTCTGGATAAATACGGCATCGAACCCGATATCATCATCGGCTGCGCCGGCGGCGGCTCCAATTTGGGCGGCCTGATCTCTCCCTTTATGGGCGAAAAGCTTCGCGGGGAAAAGGAGTATCAGATCATCGCCGTAGAGCCTGCATCCTGCCCCAGCCTGACAAGAGGGAAATTCGCTTATGATTTTTGCGATACAGGGATGGTAACACCTCTGGCGAAGATGTATACACTGGGCAGTGGCTTTATCCCTTCTCCAAACCATGCAGGCGGTCTGCGGTATCATGGTATGAGCCCCGTGGTTTCTCAGCTGTACCACGATGGTCTGATGGAGGCCTGCTCCGTAGAACAGACAGCCGTATTTGAAGCAGCGGAACAGTTTGCCCGTATCGAAGGCATCCTGCCTGCCCCTGAAAGCTCCCACGCCATTCGGGTAGCCATTGATGAAGCCCTGAAATGCAAGGAAACCGGAGAAGAAAAGACCATCGTATTCGGTCTGACCGGCACAGGATATTTCGATATGATGGCCTATGAAAAATTCAATAATGGCGAAATGACAGACTATATTCCCACAGATGCAGATTTGGAAATTGGCTTCCAAGGTTTGCCTGATGTGCCTGAAAAATAAGTGAAAATAAAAAATCCCGTATCTCGAAAGAGGTACGGGTTATTTTTTGCTTATTTTTCTTTTTCTGTTTTCAACGGAAACCCCTCATAGGGTTCTTCATCAAAAGCAAACAAGTCATTGGGAGTACATTCAAAAATCTGACAAAGTGTTTCGATTACTTCGTAGCGAATGGATTTGGTTTCGTTATTCATCATTTTCGTCAGATTTTGCCAGCTTGTGCCAAGTTGTTTGCTGAGCCAGTATTTCGTATGTCCTGTTTCTTTCAGCAATTCTGCCGCTCTTAGCCGTATCAATAGAATCCCTCCAGTAGTATATCTCATGCTTTCATATAGTATGTATTGATGCCATATTAAAAAATGATACTGATTGAACTGAAGAAGATTTAATTGTATAATGTAAATATACTATAGTATGTTTGAGGAGGTGATCTTGCTATGCAAGAGAAAAAAGAAAAGACCTGTTGTTTCACGGGTCACAGAAGCATGCCTCGGGAAGAACGATCTCGTTTACAACTGGCTTTAAAAATGCAGATTTCTGCCATGGCGGAGAAGGGGATCACCATGTTTTATTGCGGCGGTGCTTTGGGCTTTGACACCTTGGCTGCGGAGGCTGTTTTGCAGGTGAAGAAAGAGTATTCTGCCATTCGTCTGCATCTGGCGTTGCCTTGCCCGGAACAGGCTGACCGATGGCGGAAAGAGGACATGGCGCGGTATGAAAAAATCAAAGCGCAGGCGGATGAGGTGGTTTTTGTGTCTCCCCGATATGACTATGGCTGTATGCAGAAACGGAATCGATATATGGTTGACCGCAGCAGCGTTTGCATTGCCTATCTGTTGCCAGAACAGAAGCGGGGTGGCACCCAATATACCGTGGCTTATTGCGGGAAAAAGCATATCCCTGTGATAAATCTGGCAGAGGAAAAATAAAGCCCATATCCATAAGGATACGGGCTGATTTTTTGTCTTTATGCTTTTGCGGCGGGTCTGGGTCTGTTTGTCAGCAGAACACGTTCCACGCTCCAATAGAAGTTTTCGTCGCCGATGATCTCATGCAGATCGGAACGATCCATCATTTTCATGGCATGGGTAGGCACGCCGCAGATGGCAACATCCACGCCTTTTTTCCGCAGGCCTTCCACCAGCTCCCGAAGGGTCTGGGCGCAGGAAATATCGATGTTAGACACCCCTCTCATGGAGAATAGGACAGTGTCATAGCCTTCCACCTTCAGGGCGATATCCGCAACAGACTGTGTATTTGCGAAAATCATAGGGCCTGTGATATAAACAACCTTTGCGTTGCTGTAGCGTTCGCAGAGAGCGGGGTCTGTTACGTGCATACGGTTCATGTCAACATCTTCGTAGTTGATTTCGATGAAGGACAGACGAGATACCAGGAAGACCAGACCGATCAGCACGCCGATGAGGATAGCCACTGTCAGGTCGAATACGATAGTTGCCAGCATGGTGGCAACAAATTCCAGCATAGCCCCTTTGAATTTATGGGAGAAGATATAGCGGATGGATTCCCATTCGTTCATTCTCCAGGCGGTTACCATCAGAACGCCAGCCAGAGCCGCCAGAGGAATCTTGGACATAACGGGAGCCAGCAGGAACATGGAGATCAGCAGACCTACCGCATGGAAGATACCTGTCAGTCTTGTTTTTGCGCCGGATTTGATGGCTACGCTGGTACGGGCAATGGCCGCTGTGGCGGGGATACCGCCGAAGAAGGGCAGCAGGATATTACCAACACCCTGGGCAATCAGTTCTTGATTGGCGTCCAGACGGACCCCCGTCATACGGCCCGCGGAAGCACCGCAGAGCAAGCTTTCGATCATGCCCAGAATGGCAATGGAGAAAGCAGGTGTTACCAGTGCGCTGATTGTTTTCAGATTCAGTGCGCCGAACAGCAGACGGTTTTCGGGGATCAATGTTTTAGGGATCTCACCAACGACAGCCACATCCAGACCCATGAAAATGGAGAAGGCTGTGGTGAGGATGATGCTCAGCAGGGAAGCGGGAACCACTGCGTTCCACTTCTTAGGGAAGAACACCATGAACAGGATAACGAATGCCCCCAGACCTACGGCTGTCATGTTGGGGGAGAAGCCCAGACGGGCATAGCTGAACAGCTTTGTGATAGCGGAGCTGCCTTCGGAATATGTACCAAAGAAGTTATCCACCTGACCCAATGCGATGATGACCGCAATACCGGAGGTGAAGCCTGTGATAACAGGAGCCGGAATGAAAGAGGTCAGCTTGCCCAGATGCAGGATGCCTGCCACCAGCAGGATGACACCGGCGATCAGCGTGGCAATGAACACACCGTCCATACCATAGGAAGCGACCAGAGACATCAGAATGGCTGCCATAGCACCGGTAGGACCGGAGATCTGATAATAGCCGCCGGAAAGCAAGCTCATGATGAGACCGGCAATGATAGCGGTGATCAGACCGGAAGCAGCGTCAGCGCCACTGCTGACACCGAAGGCCAGGGCCAAGGGCAGGGCAACGGCGGCAACGGTCAGACCGGCCATCAGGTCTTTTGTCAATGCGGCTGCGTTATAGCCGCGGAATTCATTTTTCAAACTGCTGATGAAAGCACGCAGCATATGCAAAATCCCCTTTCATTTTTACATCTTATTTTTATAGAAAGTAGCAAATACCACTCGTATTTGCTGCGGCTTTTTTTTACCAGACAAAGCACGCCTGCTTATCATAGCAAAGCAGTTGGCAGTTCTCAATCGTGAAAACGTAGATTTTTTTGGGTGTTTTTTGTGCAAATTTTGGAATAAAACGGAAAGAGTGAAAAATTGGATAAAAAAATCCCACCGATTTCGGCGGGGGGAGTATTTTTTATGGAAGATCAATCCTTGAATGTGATATGACCGTTTTCGATCTTTGTGATGACAGCCAAAGAATCCACATGGTAGCCGGCCTCTCTCAGCTTTGCGCTGCCGCCCTGAAATTCTTTTTCGATGACGGCTGCGATGCCGCAGACCTGACCGCCGGCCTGTTCTACCAGAGAACAAAGACCCATGGCAGCTTCGCCATGTGCCAGGAAGTCATCGATGATGAGGACTCTGTCGGTCTCCTTCAGGTACTGCTTTGCCACCCGGGCGATAGAAACCGTGCCTTTGGTGAAGGATTTTACAGCTGCGCCGTAAAATTCATCGGACATGGTATTGGGTTGTGTTTTTTTCGCAAACACAACGGGAACCAGATCGAAATACATGGCTGTGATGGCAGCGATACCAATGCCGGATGATTCGATGGTCAGGATTTTATTGATGCCCAAATGACCAAAGCGGCGATGGATCTCTTTGCCAATAGCCATAAAAAGACCGATATCAAGCTGATGATTCAAAAAAGAATCCACTTTTACGACTTCTGTACCCAATTCTGTTCCGTCTTCGATAATTCTTCTCTTTAACAAATCCATGTTGCCGGCTTCCTCTCTATTTCTCACTGCGTTCCTTTTTCAACCATTAAATAGATATTCATTTATTATACGGCTTGTATTTGCCAATGTAAATACTTAGGTGTTTTTTCGGGAGAATGAATAGAAAGTTTTGTTTTTTCGGAGAAGTTTTGGGAATTTTGCGTGAAAGGAGAAAAAGGCGCGCCTTGGGGCGTGCCTATTTCCGCATTGCTGTGCTTTCCAGTTCATCAGGCGTATTCGCCATACGGATACGATCCAGCACATCTTGCCTTTCCTCTGTGGAAAGTGTATAGAAACGGCCCATATCTCTGCCGTTGTGCAGGATCAGCTGCTGCACCTCTTCCGGCAGCGTGTCCCATTTGCGAAGCCAGTCCATGTCCATCACCTCTCTATCCATTATGAAGGAATTTTGTTTTTTTATGCGGAAAAAAGGCGTGCAGAAAAAGGAATTTCAGGGAAAAAAGCGAAAATATATAATATGGATAAATATGGAGCAAAGAGGAGGAATTTTGATGGCTTTTTTTGATAAATTGGGTGAAATGGCAAAAACGGTATCCGAAAAGGCAAACGATAGCCTGGAAACAAATAAACTCATCAGCGACATTAATCTGACCAAGGGAAATATTCAGGCGTACCAGAGAGAACTGGGCGAATTTTACTGGGCAAAATTTGCTGTTGGCGAACAGCTGGAGGAAGAAGCCATGCTGATCTGCGATAAGATCGTGGCAGCCCAGGATAAGATCCGTGGCCTGGAAGCACAGATCGACCAGATCAAAGCGGAAAGCGAAGCAAGAAAAGCAGAGCGGGAAGCAGAAAAAGCGGAACGCAAAGCAGCGGAAAAGGCGGCAGAAGCAGAACAGGCAGCGGAAAAAGCAGGCTTCGAAAAAGAACCTGTTCCTGTGTGTGCGGAATGTGGCGCAGTGCTGGCGGAAGGACAGAAATTCTGCGGCTTCTGCGGCAGGCCCGTGGCATAATGAATTGAATTTTGGATAGAACATTTCTTCGGAAACGAGAGTGAATCTCTACCGGCGGTATAGCCCGCGAGCGGGAAACTTCCCGCAGAATTTGTTTTGATTACGAAGCTGACAGACGGTCTGGATGGGAGAAGAAAAGCGGTTAGGAAACTGTTTTTTGTGTGGAAGAAGAAGGGAAAAGCGTTTCGTACTGTTGAGACGCTTTTTTCATTTGAAAGCCCAAAAGCAGATCGTTTGGAAGGAGGAAGCAACATGACAGAAACAAAACAAAACATTCTGGGGACAGAACCCATTGGGCGGCTTTTGCTGAAATTTTCCATTCCCACCACCCTGACCCTGATGGTGAATTGTTTGTATAATATTGTGGATCAGATCTTCATTGGGCATGCGGTGGGGATCACCGGTGTTGCGGCCACCAATGTGACCTTCCCCATTTCCACCATTGCGGCGGCGCTGGCCCTTTTGATCGGCGATGGCTGTGCGGCGAATATCAGCCTGCACCTGGGCAGAAAGGAACAGGAGGAAGCAGACCGTACCTTTGCCAATGCAGTTGTCCTGCTGTTCAGTGTGGGGCTATTGATGGCTTTCTTTGGGCGGCTCTTTGCGGAAAAGCTGGTGGTGTTCTTTGGTGCATCTCCCACAGTGGTGACATCATCGGTGCAGTATATGAGCATCGTCCTGCTGGGGCAGCCCTTTGGCATGTGCAATATGGCCTTTACTGCCATCATTCGGGCCGATGGCAACCCTCAATATATGATGCGGAGCATGATGATTGGTGCGGGCCTGAACCTGATCCTTGACCCCATTTTTATTTTTGTATGCCATTGGGGCATCGCCGGGGCAGCGTTGGCAACCATCATCGGGCAGATCGTTTCTGGCTGCATCGCTTTGGCATATCTGCCCAGATTTCAGCAGTTCCGCTTGAAAAAGGAAAATCTGCGTTTGCAGGGGAAAACAGTGGGGAATATCGTCCAACTGGGCTTCCCTAGTCTTTGTACCCAAACGGCAACGGCGGCGACCCAGATCGTGATGAATAATCTGATGCGGAATTACGGTGCCATGGCCATTTACGGCAGCGATATTGCCCTTTCCTGCTATGGGCTGATGATGAAAATTTATCAGATCGCCCATGCCATGTTCGTGGGTCTGGCTTCCGGTACACAGCCTATCAATGGTTACAATTTTGGGGCGAAGCAGTATCAGCGGGTGAAACAGACCATTAAAATCGGGGCGAAGGTCTCCATTCTCATTTCTGTGGTGTGGTTTGCCGTCTTTCAGCTTGGCGGCGGCTTCCTGGCAGCGTTGTTTGTGGAAGAAGAACCTCTTTATCAGGAATTTGCGGTCCATTGCTTCCGCCTGTATATGCTGGGCTTTTTCGTCTATGGTTTGCCCAATGTAACCTCGTCCTTCTTCCAGGCCATCGGCAGCCCCGCAAAGGCTCTGGCCGTATCCCTGTCCCGCCAAGTCTTTTTCCTGATCCCTTTGGCGTTGCTTTTATCCTCCTATTTCGGGCTGGATGGAGCATTGGGGGCAGCTCCCATTGCCGATGGATTGACCTTCCTGCTGGCAGCCATGCTTCTGCTGAAAGAATTGAAGGGCTGGAAAGAAAGAGGTATGGTATCTTAATATGAAATTTTTCTGGAGCATCGGTGGATTCCGATGCTCTTTTTGTGACATAGCGGAAAAAATGAGGGATACTGTAGACAAAGTTATTTTGAGACGGCGGAGGGGTTTGGAAAACGAAGCGTTACGAATCGTTTTTTACATAGGGGACAAGGAAAGCCGATAGGTATAGAGTAACGGAAAAAAGAGGAGCGATTTGGATGAAACTGAACTGGAAGAAGGGCGTAAGCTATCTGATGCTGTTCAGTCTATGCTTTTTTGGGGGTAGAACAGCAGCGGCAATGCAGGCAGAAAAAGCAGTGACCGTCAGCGGAGAAAAAAATGGAGAGCTGGCAATTTTGATTGACGACTTTGGCTATTGCGGCGAGGGGACAGAAGAAATGCTGGATTTGCCCATTCCCTTTACGGCGGCGATCATGCCTTTTTCTGCTTGCACAGATTCTGACAGGGAGATGGTGCGGCAGGCAGGAAAGGAAATCTTCATACATATGCCTATGGAATCCCTGACGGGAAACAAGGAATGGGTGGGGAAGAAGGGGGTGTTCCGTACCATGACCGACGAGGAGATTCAACTGCGGGTGGAGGAAGCTTTTTCTATCCTGCCCGATGCCGCAGGAATGAATAACCACATGGGTTCTGCCATCATGGAGGACAGAAGGAGCCTTTCTGTGGTGATGGATCTGTTAAAGGAAAGAAATATGCTTTTTGTGGACAGTATGACCACGGCGAAAAGCCTTGGCAAGACCCTTGCGGCAGAAAAGGGCGTTCCTTTTCTGGGGCGGGATGTGTTTCTGGACAGTACCGATTCCTTGGAACAGGTGAAATGCAATCTCCGCAAAGCGGCGGAGGTGGCTTTGGAAAAGGGGGAAGCCCTTGCCATCGGTCATGTGGGGCCCGAGGGCGGAAAAGTGACCGCCCAAGCCATCAAAGAGCTGATCCCCGAACTGAAACAGGCAGGCATCACCTTTGTGACGGTATCCGAGTTGGCAAAATAGGGCAGAGTGTGCTATACTTATTTTTTAAGTAAGTATTTTTGGAGGAAGCAGGATGTCCCATTGGAATTCCAGAGGGCTGCGGGGCAGCACCTTTGAAGAGATCATCAATTTCACAAATGAACGCTACAGACAGGAGGGGCTGGCGCTGTTCCAGAAAATCCCTACCCCCATCACCCCGGTGCGGATGGACGGGGAGACGAAGACCATCACTCTGGCTTATTTCGAAAAGCAGTCTACCATCGATTATATCGGTGTGGCCCAAGGCGTTCCGGTGGCCTTTGATGCCAAGGAAACGGCGGGGAAAAGCCTTCCTCTGCAGAATATCCATGCCCATCAGATGGCGTTTATGGAGGAATTCAAGGCGCAGCGGGGGCTTTCCTTCCTTTTGGTACATTTTTCCGCAGAGGGTGAATATTATCTGCTGCCTTTTGAAACACTGAAAGCATACTGGGAAAATGCGGCAAAGGGTGGGCGGAAATCCATCCCCTACGATGCATTCGAGAAAAAGTATCTCATCCGACAGAACGGCAGTCTCCTCCATTATCTGGAGGCAGTGAGCCTGTATCTGGAGGAAACGGAACAAGAAACAAGGAAGTGAGAAAACATGCTGAAAAAAGCAGCAGTGGAAAATATACTGACGGCGGCATTGGAAAGCGGTGCGGATTTTGCGGAGATCTACGAAGAACAGACCAAACGCAGCAATATCGCCATGGTCAACGGTAGAGTGGAGACGGCCCTTGGGGGCATGGATTACGGCGCAGGGGTGCGCCTATTTTTCGGCAATCAGGCCATCTATGGCTTTACCAATGACCTTTCTGAGGAAAACCTGATTCGTATTGCCAGAGAGGGCGCAGCGGCACTGAAGGGCGACCGCATTTACAACATAAAGGGCTGGAAGGAAATGGCGGCAAGATGTATCAATCCTATCCGCATCCTGCCCAGCAGCATCGCCAAAAATGCAAAGGCGGAACAGCTCCGTCTGGCTTCACAGGCGGCGAAGGACTTTGATGTCCTCATCACCCAGACCAGAGCGGGCTATCTGGAAGTGATGAAGCACGTTTTGGTTGCCAACAGCGAAGGTGTCTGGGGGGAAGAGGACCGTACCCGCAGTCGTTTTACGGTGGAAGCGGTGGCTTCTTCTGCCACGGAAAAGCAGAGCGGGCATCTGGGGCCAGGCGGCTCCGAGGGATATGAACTGTTCGACCGCATCAACGTAGAAGAAACGGCGAGGGAAGCGGCACGCATCGCCGTAACCATGCTGGGGGCAAAGCCCTGCCCTGCGGGGAAGATGCCCGTTGTTATCGATAATGGATTCGGCGGGGTCATCTTCCATGAAGCTTGCGGACATGGTCTGGAGGCAACGGCAGTGGCAAGGAATGCTTCCGTTTTCGCAGGGAAACTGGGACAGCAGATTGCCTCTCCCTTGGTGACAGCCATTGATGATGGCACCATTCAAAACGGTTGGGGTTCTGGGGAAATGGACGACGAAGGCACACCCACCGCCAGAAATATCCTTATCAAAGACGGTGTCCTCCAGTCTTATCTGGTGGATCGCATGAACGGCAGACGCATGGGGGCAGCCATCACCGGCTCTGCCCGCCGACAGGATTACCGCTTTGCCCCCACCAGCCGTATGACAAATACCTTCATCGATAACGGCAAGAGTACCCCCGGGGAAATCATCGCTAATACAGAATTTGGTCTTTACGCCAAGCAAATGGGCGGCGGCAGTGTAGACCCTGCTACGGGTTCCTTCAATTTCGCCGTTCTGGAAGGATATATGATAAGAAACGGGAAAATCGCTGAGCCGGTCAGAGGGGCGACCCTCATTGGCAAGGGGGCAGAAGTCCTGTGGGATATTGATATGGTAGGCAATAATCTGAAACGGGCCCAAGGCATGTGCGGCAGCAAGAGCGGCTCTATCCCCACTGATGTGGGGCAGCCCATGATTCGTGTCAGCAGCATGACCGTTGGCGGAAGGGGGTAAGTGCTTTGGATAGAAATGAATTTTTGGAAAAAGTCCTTGCCTATGGCAAAAAGGAAGGCTTCGCCGAATGTGAAGTATTCTATCGGGGCGGCAAAAGCTTCGAAGTGCTGGTTTTGGAAGGCGAGGTCGCCAATTATGAAAACAGCCGTCAGGAGGGGCTTTCCTTCCGTGGCAATCTCAACGGACGGACAGGCTATGCCTATACGGAACAGCTGACAGAGGCAGCCATCCCTTATCTGGTGGAAACAGCAAAGGAAAATGCGGCCCTTCTTTCCCCGGAGGATATGGAAGACCTTTATGAAGGGGAAGAAAGCTATCCCCATTTGGAAGGGGTCAACGAAGAACTGGAACAGCTGCAGGTGGAAGATAAAATCAATGCAGCTATGCGGATGGAACAGGCAGCCTTGGCTGGGGCAGAGGAAGTGGCTTCTTTGGATTACTGTGCCCTTGGGACAGGCCTGGCGGAGCTGGCTATCAAAAATACAAAGGGGCTGGATGTTTCCTTTGCGAAAAACTTTGCTACCGCATATGTTTCTGCTATCGCCAAAAAAGGAGAGGAAACCAAAACAGGCTCTTATTTCTGGAAGGATCAGGATTGGAAGGGCTTCGACCCGGAAGCAACGGGCAGAGAAGCAGCCATCCGCGCGGCGGCCCATCTGGGGGCATCCTCTGTGCCCAGCGGGAAATATGATGTGGTGCTGGATGGCAGAGCCATGGTTGCTCTCCTGGGGGCATTTGCAGGAATATTCTTTGCGGAAAATGTGCAGAAGGGTTTTTCTTTATTAAAGGATAGAACAGGTGCGAAAATCGCATCGGAAAAAGTAACTTTGCGGGACGATGCCTTGCTCCCCGGCGGCTATGCCTCTATCCCCTTTGACAGCGAGGGCGTTTCCGGGAAAAATAAAGCTATCATCGAAAAGGGCGTGCTGAAAACCCTTTTGTATAATCGAAAGACGGCGAAAAAAGACGGCGTCAAATCGACAGGTAATGGCTTTAAGGCAGGGCTGACAGGCTCCGTCAAAACAGGCTGTACTAATTTTTATCTGGCAAAGGGCAAAATTAGCAGAGAAGATTTGTTCTGCCGGATGGAAAATGGCCTTTTCATCACCAGCCTTATGGGGCTTCATGCAGGTACCAATGCCGTTTCTGGGGATTTCTCCCTTTCGGCAGAGGGTTTCCGCATTAAGGATGGCAAGATTGACAGGCCTGTGGAGCAGATTACCATTGCGGGGAATTTCTATCATTTATTGGAAATGGTGGAGGAACTTGCCGATGATCTCTATTTTGGCTCCGGTGGCGTGGGCTCGCCCTCCATCTTGATTCGAGGATTGGATATTGCCGGCAACTAAGACCTTGGGGACTTTGTCCCCAATACCCCTACAAGAGCATCATGCCCTTGACCTGATACGCAAAAAACAGACTGTATGAAATACAGTCTGTTTTTGTTTTATTACTTCAGTGCTGAAGACCGCGAAGCGGGCTTTAACAACCGCCCGCTCTGC
>CALCGT010000070.1 GCA_937901125.1 uncultured Clostridia bacterium
TTGGTTTTCGCCTGTCGGTCGGCTTCTGTGACGACCTCATAGCTTTTCGACCATTCCCCAACCTTCTCGCTGGAAAGATTGGCGTTTTCCGCCTCCGCCTGCTCTGCCATGCCCACCAGCTCAAAGACCAGCCATTTTACGCTTTGGGGAACCTCCTGCATCTTATCCACCCTGCCGAAGGTGGCTCTGCGGATGGTCTGCTCTGCCACAAAAGCGAAACGGGAAAAGGCGGCCTCCTCCAAGGTGCCGCCCCTCTCCTGATATTCCCAATAACTCAGATACATGGTATCACGCTTCTTTCGCTTTCAGCCCATCCAGTTCAGCTTTCAGGGCTTCGCTCTCCTTCTTCAAGGCTTCATTTTCCTTTTTCAGAGCCTTGTTTTCCTTTTTCAGCTCCGCCAAGGCGTCCTGCTTGGGTTCCCGCAGGACTTTGCCGGTCTTGGAATCCACTTCGCAGAAACCAGCCGCCAGCATTTCTTCTACACGATCATCTTCCACACGGAGCTGCTTATTGCCTTTCATTACCATTTTCATAGGTCATTCCTCCTTACGCTTCTGTGTTGAACATAATCGCCGCTTTGCGCTTATTCAGGATGAATACATCATCGTAGGATTCCTCGAAGTAGATGTATTTCCCTTCGGAACCTGCGGAAGGTGCATCCAGTTGGGCAAAGGAATATTTTTCGGGGGTGATAACTGCGGAAGGATGCACCAGCATCATGTTAATCTGCTTTGCACCAACGCCAGCCTTATAGCCCTCTGTGAAATCGTAGGCTGTTTTCATCAGAGCGGAGGGAACGGATTCAATCTGCACATCATCCAGAGAACGTACCGCACGGCTGATGGCGGATTCCCCGTTCTGGATATATCTGCTCAGTTCTTTGGCTCTCTGCAAAATGCCCTTCATGGTGGGTGTCGCATAGAGGATTCTGCCTGTGGCAGGAACGTTGGCTTCATCCATGGCTTCCATATAGCCATCAAATACTACCAGAGCATTTTCCACGGTAATCACTGTGGTATCTGCTGTGCCTCCGGCTTCCTTCCAGTCTGCATATACCTTGGAAACCAGATAAGCGTCCATTTCAGGGAATTTCTGTTCCTCATTGAATACCTTTGTGATATTGGAAATGGATGCCACCTGATTGGTTTCGTCGATATCCATGGGATGTACCAGGGTAGACCATTTTCTGTGGTTCGCCAGGGTCTTAGGCTCCCATTCGTTGTCGTAGTTGCGTTTTGCCGTGCCGATGGTGTCTCTGTCGGCATCCACACGGCCTGTGGTTTTCAGTGTGGGAATCTGGATGGTGTTCGCACCTGTCCATCTGTAACGGGAATCATTTTCCGCACTACGCAGAGCTGCGAAATGCAGGACATAGGGGTATGCCTGGGCCAGTGCCTGAGCGTACTGTGTTGCGTAATTCAATGCTGCCATAATTTATTCACTCCTTCTTATTTTGTCTCCTTAGCACGAACACCCGCAAAGTTGAAATTGAAGGGGTTCGTACCGTTTGTCTCTACGTTGTTGCCCATGCCTGCCATATTTGCAGGCTGGTTGGGGTTTTTCCAGTAATTCTTGTCCTTTGTCAGGGCTTCCAGAATATCCTTATCTCCCTTGCCCTTATTGGCTTCGTCCTTCAGGGCTGTTTTGAATTCAGAGTAGACTGCCTTTTCTGTCAGCTCGTCTCTCCATTTCTGTTCCCCGACCACAGTTTTGAAACGGTTGGAAAAATCTGCTTCTTCTGCAGCTTCCTTCGCCTTGCGGTCTGCTTCCGCCTTTTCATTGTCGATCTCCTTTTTCAGATCTTCGAATTTCTTTTTGAAATCTTCGCTGGAATTCACTGATTCTTCCAGACTGGAAATTTTCTCCTGATATGTTGAAATATCTGTATTGGCTTTATCCAGATCAGCCTTCAGCTTGTCATAGTCAGCCTTTGCCTTTCCAATATCTGTAGAATTCATATCCAGAATTTTTGTCAGCTGTTCATCTGTGATTTCAGGGATAATTTTTCTTACTTCGTCTCTTTTCATTTTTCTTTCTCCTTTCAGCTTTCAGTTTGATTTCGCAGTCCTTTCTGCACGCCTTGATCGTTTTTCGCCATTCCAGGCATAAAAAATAGACCTTTTAACGCCGTGTCCGGGGCGAGATAGGGGATCACCGTTCCTTTCTACATGCCAATGTACTTTTCATGGTGTACCCTCCTTTCTAGTTTTTCTGCAATAAAAAACCACCTAAACATCATTGTTCAAGTGGTTCATTATTCGTTGCTCTGTTTTTCAACATTCATTTTTAATTTTTCCAGATACTCCTCATACTCTTTATCGCTCAAAGCCAATGCTTCAGAAAAATCGGATGGAGTATCATCGATATAAATTTCTTTTTTCATCATAACTCAATCCTTTCATACTCAAACCCATATACCGCACACAAATCTTGAAAACCTTTGTCTTCACAGGTTATTTTACTAAATCTGCTGTGCTTCGTCAACAAAGTATCGTAGACTTGTTTTGGAATTTCTGCCAGTGGCTTTGTGTATGTAAACAGTGTACCATCATGGCAAATGATAACACCCATTGTCTGGTTGCTTCTGCCTGCAATTGCATTCAGATCGCCAAAGCTCGGAATACCGCTGTATGGATGATTATGTACGCCAATCACTTCTATATCCGTCCTTCTAAGGACACTTTTCAGGCTGTTGTTCAACCCTACACCAAGACGGATATTGTCTTCGGTGTTAAAGCCTTCGATTTTGCCCGTTTTGGCATTGATAAAATACATGCTTTCATAGAATGTCCCGCTTCTGTCCTTCAGAATTTGCTCCGAAACATTCAGAATGGCTCGATTGACTTTTTCGTTTTCCGTTAGTTTTGCAAAGTTATTCTTCCATTTTTCATTTTTGAATATCTTTTCATCCACAACAGTTTTTTCGATATTGTCATAGTCCTCTTTTCTATGGCTTTCGATTTCCATATGCTGTTTCTGTTGCCTTGCAGCCAACACACGCATCCGTTCTGCCCGTGTGGGCAGTCCAGCTTTTTCGCTGACTTCCTTATACTTATTACCGAGGATACGGATTTTCTCCGTCACCTCCCGCACCAAGTCCGCCTGTCCTGCCGCCTGATAAATGGCCTTCTCCTCTCTGGCATACCGCAGCTTGGTTTCCAGCTTTCTTTGCATCTGGGTACATTCGTAACGGGTGTATTCCTTCCCGTCGATCTCGATTTTTCGGTTGGATTCCCGTTCCATCTCCGCCAGCTCTGCCCTGCTGTTGGCAGGTCGGCTGATGCCCAGAAGGACGGGATAAGGAAAGTGCCGGCAGTTCCATTCCCCGATAGGGCGCTTCAAACTGGCCTGTAGATCGTCATATTCCTTCAGGCTGTATTGCTTCCCCTGATAGGGCAGATGGTCAGGGGCGCAGGGGCTGTGGGCGGAAAGTTCTACGCCATCAGCACCGAATTCCTCTCCGGCCTGTTTCGCCGTTTCCTGAGCAATATAACTGACACCATCGATGATGTTCTGTCTGATAGCACTGTCCAATCGCCTTGTATATCCGCTCTCATACTGCACTCTCAGCCCACTGGAGCCCATGTCCTTTATCGCCTGACGGACTGTGCTGTTATAGTCCATGGTGCCCGTGGCAACGGCGGAAATGGCTTCATCCACGGTCTTTTTGTAGAAGCTCCCAAGGGGCTGAAAGCCGTTCTTTGTCTTGATTCCAACCGTGGTGGTGCGGCTCATGTTCCGCAGCTCTCCCTTTGTCACAGCCGCCGCCGCTTTTACGATATTCTGCAGCAGTTCATTTTCTGCAAAGGGGATCTGCGTCACGCCCTTTGCATCATAGAAGGGCTTCGACCAGTCCTGCTCCTCCTTTGCCACCTGTTCATACAGCTTCTGGATATCCTCCATGCTGGTTCCTGCGGCTCTGGCAAGCTGTTTCGTCATTTCCTCCACATCCGCACCGTAGGTGAACATCTGCTGCAGCTTCTTCGCCTGAGAAGGGGTCAGGTCTCCCGTTTCTTTCAATGTCTCCCCCATATCCTGCAGGATACGCAGGCACACACGGCTGAACCGTTCTTCAAACTGTTCCGCCAATTCCTGCATTCTTTCTTCCGATAGCATCTATCATTCCCCCAAAAGGTCAGTCATCGTAGGCTCGTTCTTCTGGATTTCCAGTATCTTCTCCTGTGCTTCCTCCAGTGTTTCATTGGGATTCAGCCATACCCGCACTTCCGCTTTGCTTTTTATGCCCATGGCCTGGGCATCCTTCAGCTGCGTCCAGCTTTCGGTACTGCTTTCGATCATGGAATAAGACCAATCAAACTTGACCTCGTATTCCCCCATGGGAGAAAGACCGTAGTAATTCGCCAGAACATCACAGGCATAGAGGTATTCCCCGATGCCATTTTCCAGCACCGCACGGATATCCGCAACCAATGCATAGGTATCGTAGATGCTGGCTTTGATCTCCGTTGCCGTTGCCCCTCTGGTCTCCGGTGCAGTCAGGATGCCTTTGCTTGTACCCACTGCCTTTTCCAGCAGTTCAAAGAGATGCAGGAGGCGGTTGTAATAGCTGCTGTCACGAATGTCGGGAGAAAAGATTTCGATAGCCGCCCTGTTTTCCATGTTCCCCGCAACGAAGGAATCATCAGGCAGGATGCGCTTTCCCGTGGTCGGGTCGATGCGAAAGAGCCTTTCATCGGCAAAGGTGCGGGATTTCTTGTTTTTGAATTCCTTTTCGATTTCTTTCAGGCATTCCATTGTCTCCGCAATCAGGCTGTTACAGCCGTATGTAATAGGCACACCGTATTTGTCGGAAGAACGCCTGTTGTCGATGGGGCTTTTGAAGAAGGCGAACAGCACCCTGTCCACGCCGCTGATGCTGTGGTCTGCCATGTCCTTCCATTCCTCCACCACGGCAGGAGAGCCGTTTTCGTCTATGGCCCTGTTGGAGATGGTCAGCGTATTTCCTTCCACCTTGTAATCCGTCAGGCGGTAATAGACCTTGCCGTCCCGTTTCAGGCTGTCCGCCAAAAGGATTGCCCCTGTGATGCGTTCCCCTTTCTTCGATGTGATGATGATACGGCTCTGGGGAATCAGGTCGAAGTGCAGTTCGCCGTCCTTCACATAGGGCACTGCAGCACATCCGCCCGTCCCCAGCATACGGGAAGTCAGCCGCTTTCTGGATGCCCAGATTTCCTGCAGGCAATCCTGCAAAAAGTCCGTCCTTGCGTTGTCCCCGTCGATATCCGCCGTGCTTTCGCTGACCGCCAGGGTAGCCAGCTTATTGGCGAAAATAGATGTAAAATTGATTTTGGAAATATCCTCGTACTGGTCGGCATACTGGGCGTTGCTCTGCATCTGCTTTTCGTCCATGCCCTTTTTCTCCAAACTGAACAGCCGCAGGATAAATCCCCATATAGATTTTAGTGTCATTCATGCACCTGCTTTCTATTGTACTAAGGGAGACCAGTTCCCTGCGGTAAGGCGGTTGATGTGGTACTCCCAACTGTATTCATCTGCATCCAGAATATCGATATCCGTTGTGCCATCGTCCAGACGCTTATCCTCCAAACTCTTGCTGTCCCAAAGGGCCTCCTGCAATCCCTTTACCAGGTCATCACATTCCCCACGCACCACATGATATCTTCCGCCGCCCATCAGCAGAAGAGTACAGCGGATTCTATCGTTGATGGGGCGTTTGATGCTGTTGTAAATGGGATAGTTGGTGTTCTGGCGATAGCTGTTTATCATGGTCTGTTCTGCGCTGTCGCAATAGACCCCGTCGGGATAGCCATAGTCCCGGATGATGCTTTCCACAAATTCCACGAACATCCTTTCCAGCTGTACAAAGGATACGCCTGTTGCAGGAACGCTCTTCGCCCGCAGCTTATACACATGGTTGTCGAAGCCGATGCCCGTTGCCACGAATGCGTGATTGGATTTATTCCCGCCGAAGTCGTGTCCGATGCCGATGTAGGCAAACCGCTTCGGCAGGTCTTTTCTGTCGATCATGTATTTCTCAGGATCATCGGCAAAGGTCTTATAGATCAGCCCTTCTGCCATGACCCACTTGCCGAGGATGTAGCGGTCAAACAACACCGTCCCCGCATATTCCTTCATCAGGTTTTGGATGAAGGTTTCCGAAAGGAATGGGTTATCCCGCAGCATATATTCCTGCAAATAGATATCCGCATCACTTTTGATGAATTTGTAGAACCAGTGATTGGGGTTATCCGGGTTGCAGGTGCCGTCAAAGAGGCTGTAGTCCTTATCCAAGCGAGATTTCAGCATATCAAATACATCCTTGTGCCATGTAACCACTTCATCACCGTAGCAGTATTTGATGCTGCTCCCTCGGATTCTATCCACCTGATTCACCTTGTCTGCCCCCAGACAGAAGCATTCCTCACCGAACATGGTTGCTGTGTTGTCGGAACGGATATCAGAGACCAGCATAGTCCCGTAGATGTTTTGCAAGGGCGTGATGATGTTCCGCTGCAGAGTGCCTTTCGTGTTCCCCAGCATCACCACCAGCCCCTCCTTCCCAGCCAGAGAGCGGATGCGCTTCGGGATGATGAAATAATCCAGATAGGTCTTGCCGCTTCGTGTCGCCCCGCTTTTGATGTTCCAGCGGCGGTCAGCCTCCCGCCAGTATTCCTTCTGCTTATCGCTCAGCTTCACGGTTGATCCCCTCCAGTATCGCATCCAGTTTGCTCAGGGCTTCCAGTTCGGTTTCGTCCTTCGGCTTGTCCCGCCAGCCCTTGAAGTTGTTCATCAGGCTGAATTTCGCACCATTCACGCCATCCCTGTCAAAGAGCCTCTGCTCTGTATATTCTTCGACCTTTGACTTTGCTTTTGTAATCGTGTCCAAAAACTCGGGCTGCGCCTGATAATTCAAAAGGCTTTGTCGGCTGTTAAATCCCAACGCCAGAGCCAATCCCGCCACTGTTGGCGGCTTCGGTGGCTTCTCATACACGATATGCCCCTTGTCTGTTCTCCAAGGTTTTCCGTCATCATCAAAAAAGGGAATGCCTTCGCACTCCATGAAATAATTCTCAATCTTTTCTTCGATCTCTTCTTTTGTTTCATACATAGGCGGTCTGCCGCCAGTGTTTTCAGGCATTTCACCGCCCCCTTTCATAATTTTTGCAATAGAAAAGACACCC
>CALCGT010000071.1 GCA_937901125.1 uncultured Clostridia bacterium
TTGTACCAGACTATGAGTCTTTTTTTATCTGTTGCACTTAGATTGTAAATTCAAGTTACAAAAAATGGCGAGATGTATTTGGATGGAGAACTTGTAAAGGTTACTGTTATTCCCGATGAAGAAGCGGCAGTATATATGAATGAAGGTATTTCGCCCAGAGCATTTTATGATTATTGGGAAATAGGAGAATCGCCTTTTGCGTCTGGATCATATACCTATGGCAAGCAGATTAGCAAAGTTAGAGTTGAATTAGGAAGACAGATTTCAAGTGTTACTTTAGGTGCATTTACTGGGGTTGTGTTAAATGCTCTTTTTCCTGGTTCAGGAGCATTTGTTGGTTCCATATCAGTAGCAGTTTATTATCATATTCTGAAGGAAGCTTCACCAGCAGAAACATCTGCTTATTTTAGAATGACAAAATGGCATAATAATAAGCCGGAAATTTCTGGGGGGCGAGAGAAAGTTTTCTATAAGATATTGTTAGAGGGGTTTTTTGATTCTGACTTTGATGAACCAACATCGTATAGTGAAACAAAATACGCAATCTATCATATAGTTAACCATTAAGTAATAAGGCTAAAAGGAGGATAAAATCATGTTTCAGAATGTAATTTTAAACATGAATATAGAGGCGTTTTTAGATGCGAACCCATTCTATAAGTATCTCCTTTTGTTTTGTGTCTTTTTACCTTTGGTAAAAAAGTTTGGTAATTGGCTTATGGAGATTTATCAAGAACATAAAGATAAGTAACGAGATAAAGCCTGTCGGATGTTCCGACGGGCTTTATTTTGTAAATTTTTTCTGAATTTTTCGGAATACCTACTGACAAAAACGGGAAAATGGAGTATAGTAGGAAAAGAAAAAATGACGATCAATTTGGAGGTAATATGAATATGGATGAATCTTTAGTATTGAATGTAATTGCGGAGCAGATCGGTGTGCCTGCGGAGAGCTTATCCGCAGAAACAGCATTTGCAGATCTGAATGCAGATTCTCTGGAACTGTTCCAGATCATCGTAGCCCTGGAAGAAAAATTCGAAATCGAATTCGATAACGATAGAGCAGAAAACATCAAATTGGTAGGCGATGTATTGGATTACATTGCAGAGCTGGTTGCTGCTAAGGAAGAAGAATAATTATGAACCATTTGAATTTGGAAGAATTTGAACGAAAAATCGAATATACTTTTTCGGATAAAAGCTTACTGATTCTGGCGTTGACCCATAGTTCCTATGCCAATGAGATCAAAAAAGGTAGCCATGAGAACAATGAACGACTGGAATTTTTGGGGGATGCTGTGTTGGATATGGTGGTCAGTGAATATATGTATCGCCATTTTCCCAAGATGCCAGAAGGCGGATTGACAAAGCTGCGGGCGGCAGTGGTATGCGAAGGCTCTCTTGCGGAGCTTTCCAGAAAGCTGGGCATCGGCCGCTGTCTGTTACTGGGCAAGGGCGAAGAAAGCACCGGCGGCAGAAACCGTGATTCCATTTTGGCAGATGCTTTCGAAGCCATCATCGGTGCTATTTGTATCGATGGGGGCATGGAAGCGGTGAAAAAGTATATCATGGGCTTCATGGTGGACTGCATCGAAAAAACAAAGAGCAACTTCCGCAATTTGGACTGCAAGACCCATCTGCAGGAGGTCATTCAGAAGATCAGCAAGGTGCCTCTGCAGTATTCTATTGTAGATGAACAGGGTCCAGACCATAATAAAGTATTTGTGGCAGAAGTGACCCATGATGGTCGTGTGCTGGGCAAGGGCAGTGGCAGAAGCAAAAAAGAAGCGGAGCAGAACGCTGCAAATAACGCATTGGAGCATATGAACCGTTCCTAAGGCGGGGTATGCTCGAGGGTGTTGTAAAAGGAATTTTGACCTCAAACTCAAAAGAGTTTGGGGTTTTCTTTTTCCCAGAAAGAAACTGTGGTTTTTATAAAAATCTTGCTGACAAAGATTTTTTATTGTGCTACAATAAGGGAACAACAGTTCTTATTTTTGGAGGTGAGCACATGTCGAGATTTCAAGTGGTCAGCCCCTATCAGCCCACAGGGGATCAGCCCGAAGCAGTGGAAAAGCTGGCGCAGGGCTTTATAGATGGAAAGAAATTTCAAACTCTTCTGGGGGTAACCGGTTCGGGTAAGACCTTTACCATGGCAAATATCATTGAAAAAATACAGAAGCCTACGCTGGTTATTGCTCATAACAAGACTTTGGCAGCCCAGTTATATAATGAATTGAAAGAATTTTTCCCCCACAACGCGGTAGAATATTTTGTGTCCTACTATGATTATTATCAGCCTGAGGCATACGTACCCAGTACGGATACCTATATTGAAAAGGATTCCTCGGTCAATGATGAGATCGATAAGCTACGCCACTCTGCTACGGCGGCGTTGGTCGAACGGGAGGATGTTATCGTTGTTGCCAGTGTTTCCTGTATCTATGGTTTGGGCGACCCTGAGGAATACTATGGCATGATGCTTTCCCTGCGTCCGGGGATGGAAAAGGACAGAGATGAAGTGCTGCGTGCCCTTGTAGAAATGCAGTATGACAGAAATGATACGAATTTCGAACGTGGTACCTTCCGCGTGCGGGGCGATGTGGTGGAGGTTTTCCCCATCGGCTCTTCGGAACATGCCATCCGAGTGGAGTTTTTCGGAGATGAGATCGACAGAATTACGGAAATCGATGTATTGACCGGAGAAATTATGGGGACGAGAAATCATATCTCTATTTTCCCTGCGTCCCATTATGTAACGGCTCCAGAAAAAATGAAGATTGCTATTCAGCGTATCGAGGATGAGTTGGAAGTGCGATTGGCAGAATTGAAGCGGGAGGACAAGCTTCTGGAAGCCCAGAGATTGGAACAGCGCACCAATTATGATTTGGAAATGCTGAAGGAAATGGGCTTCTGCACAGGTATTGAAAACTATTCCCGTCATCTTTCTTTGAGAGAAGCGGGCAGTACGCCCTTTACCCTCATTGACTTCTTCCCCGATGATTTCCTCATCATTGCCGATGAATCCCATGTTTCCATTCCGCAGATTCGCGGGATGTATGAGGGGGACCGCTCCAGAAAGACCACCTTGGTGGAGTATGGCTTCCGTCTGCCCTCTGCTTTGGATAATAGACCCTTGAAATTCAGTGAATTTGAAAGTAAAATCCATCAGCTTTTGTTCGTTTCGGCAACGCCCTCTGTCTATGAAAAGGAGCATTCTGAACAGACGGCGGAACAGATTATCAGACCAACCGGGCTGCTGGATCCTGAAATTTCCGTGCGCCCTATCCACGGGCAGATTGATGATCTGCTATCTGAAGTACGAAAGACCACAGAAGCGGGAGATAAAGTCCTTGTAACCACACTGACGAAAAAAATGGCAGAACGCCTGACGGATTATCTGCGGGAAGCTGGGGTGCGGGTGCGCTATCTGCACTCCGATATTGATACCCTGGAACGACTGGAGATCATCCGTGACTTGCGTATGGATGCATTTGACGTACTGGTGGGCATCAACCTGCTGCGGGAAGGTCTGGATATCCCTGAAGTCAGTCTGGTTGCCATTTTGGACGCGGATAAGGAGGGGTTCCTCCGCTCTGAAACCTCTTTGATACAGACCATCGGCCGTGCGGCGAGAAATGCCAATGGGCGCGTCATCATGTACGCAGATGTTATGACGGAAAGCATGGATAAGGCCATTACTGAAACCACCCGTCGTCGTTCGATTCAGGAAGCTTATAACGAAGCCCATGGCATCATTCCTCAGACCATCAAAAAAAAGGTTCATGATATCATCCAGATTACGAAAGCGGCAACGGAAAAACAGAAATTTGGTCTAGAAAAAGACCCCGAATCCATGAGTGTGGAAGAATTGAATAAGCTCATCAAAAAACTGGATAAAGAGATGAAGCAGGCTGCTATGGAACTGCAATTCGAACGGGCAGCAGAGCTTCGTGATAAAATACTGGAGTTGAAAAAACTGTTATAAGACCTTGGGGGCGTTGCCCCCAACTCCCCCAGCAGGGGATTTGTGCACCGCCAAGAAGAAGGTGGCGGCGAAGCCGTCTTCCCGTAGGGAAGATGCTTGATTAACTCCCTTGGCGGGTGTTTGAGGGTGGAACCCTCAAGAAAAAGGAGGCATTATGAAGGATAAAATTGTAATCAAAGGGGCCAGAGAGCATAATTTGCAGAATGTCGATCTGACTATCCCCAGAGACCAATTGGTGGTTTTTACGGGGGTTAGCGGCAGCGGCAAAAGCTCCCTTGCCTTTGACACCATATATGCGGAGGGGCAGAGAAGATATGTGGAATCTCTCTCTTCCTACGCAAGGCAATTTTTAGGACAGATGGAAAAGCCCGATGTAGATCTGATCGAAGGTCTTTCTCCTGCTATTTCCATCGACCAGAAAACTACCAGCCATAACCCCCGTTCCACTGTGGGTACAGTAACGGAAATCTACGATTATCTGCGTCTGCTGTATGCCCGGATCGGCATTCCCCATTGCCCTAAATGCGGCAAGGAGATCAAAAAACAGACCATTGACCAGATCGTAGACCGTATCATGGAACTGCCAGAACGGACGAAATTACAGCTTTTGGCACCTGTGGTAAGGGGGCGCAAGGGCGAACATATAAAGCTTTTGGAGGATGCCAAAAAGAGCGGCTACGTCCGGGTGCGGGTGGATGGCTTGATGTATGAGCTGTCTGAGAAAATAGAATTGGAAAAGAATAAGAAACACAATATTGAAATCGTAGTAGACCGATTGATGGTAAAGGAAGGTATGCAGATGCGCCTGACGGAATCCATCGAAACGGCTTCTGCCCTCAGCGGCGGTCTGCTGATTGTAGACGTGAATCAGGGGGAAGATGAGCTGATATTCAGTCAGAGCTTTTCCTGCCCGGATTGCGGCGTGGACTTGATGGAAATTGAACCCCGAATGTTCTCTTTCAATAACCCCAGCGGTGCCTGCCCTACCTGCACAGGATTGGGGATGCAGATGAAGTTTGACGAAAAGCTTATTGTGCCCAATGATGCCCTGAGCATTTTGGAGGGGGCGGTTACTGCGCCGGGTTACAATTCCATTACCACAAAGGGGAGCATGAGCCGGGTACTGTTCGATGCTCTGGCGGAGAAATATGGTTTTTCTCTGGAAACGCCTTTTCGGGATTTGCCTCAGAAAATAAAGGATATCATTTTTTATGGCACAGGCGGTGAAAAGCTGCAGGTGACCTATAGCAATTATCGGGGGACAGGTTCCTATGAGTATCCCTTTGAGGGCATCATCCATAATCTGCAGCGACGCTATAGCGAGACCTCTGAAACCATGCGGGGAGAATATGAGGAATATATGACCAATATCCAGTGCCCCAATTGTCACGGCAAACGGCTGCGTCCGGAGGTGCTGGCGATCACTGTCGGGGACAAAAATATTTCCGAAGTGACAGAGCTTTCCATCGGCAAAATGCAGAAATTTTTCCAAAGTCTGCAGCTGACAGAGCGGGAAAGCATGATTGGCGAGCGGATTTTGAAGGAAATTCATGCCCGCATTGGTTTCCTGATGGATGTCGGTCTGGAATATTTGACGCTTTCCAGAACAGCAGGTACATTATCTGGCGGGGAAGCCCAAAGAATCCGTTTGGCAACGCAAATTGGCAGCGGTTTAGTGGGTGTTGTGTATATTTTGGATGAGCCCAGCATCGGCTTGCATCAAAGGGACAATGACAAGCTGCTGGCTACATTGAAGCACCTGAGGGATATTGGCAACTCCCTTATCGTAGTTGAGCATGATGAGGATACCATGCTAGCGGCGGATTTCGTTGTGGATATTGGCCCTGGCGCCGGACGGGACGGCGGCGAGGTAGTCTGCGCGGGCAGCGTGGAAGAAATTATGTCCTGTGCGCGTTCTGTGACGGGTGCATACCTGAGCGGGCGAAAGAAGATCGAAGTGCCCAAGGAGCGCAGACCTTTTGTGGCTGAAAACAAGCTCGTCATCAAGGGAGCGGCGGAAAATAATCTGAAACAGATTGATGTGGAGATCCCCTTAGGATTGTTTACCTGCGTAACGGGGGTCAGTGGTTCCGGGAAAAGCTCTCTCATCAATGAAATCCTGTATAAGAGATTGGCAAGAGACCTGAACAGAGCGAAAACAAGACCCGGCAAGCACGAGGATACGCTGGGGCTGGAAAAGCTGGATAAGGTTATCAACATCGACCAGTCTCCCATCGGACGGACCCCCAGAAGCAATCCTGCCACCTACACAGGCTTGTTTGATATGATTCGGGATGTATTTGCTCAGACCACGGAAGCAAAGGTCAGAGGCTATCAGAAGGGCAGGTTTAGCTTCAATGTGAAGGGCGGCAGATGTGAAGCCTGCGCCGGTGACGGCATTGTAAAGATTGAAATGCACTTCCTGCCTGATATCTATGTGCCTTGCGAGGTCTGCAACGGCAAACGGTACAATCGGGAAACACTGGAAGTAAAATATAAAGGAAAGACGATTTCCGATGTGCTGGATATGACAGTGGAAGAGGCTTTGGTTTTCTTTGAAAATATTCCACGGATCAAATCCAAACTGCAGACACTGTATGATGTGGGGCTTTCCTATGTGCAGTTGGGGCAATCCTCTACAACCCTTTCCGGCGGCGAAGCCCAGCGGGTGAAGCTGGCCACAGAACTGAGCCGCAAGAGCACTGGCCGCACCATGTATATTCTGGACGAACCTACCACGGGCCTGCATACGGCAGATGTCCATAAGCTGGTGCATATCCTGCAGAGATTGACAGAGGGCGGCAATACAGTGGTTGTCATTGAGCACAATCTGGATGTTATCAAAACGGCAGACTATATTATCGACCTTGGCCCTGAGGGGGGCGATGGCGGCGGCACGCTGGTGGCAGCAGGAACACCGGAGGAAATTTGTCGGGTATCTGCATCCTATACGGGAAAATATCTGAAAGGCATTTTGGAAAGAAAATAAAAAAATGGGAGATGCTATATCCGTGAGAATGGCTATAATTTCATAGGATATAGCGTCTTTTTTCGTAGGAAAAAGAAAAGGTATCCACCGGTGACGCACATCTTTATATTGACATTTGACATGAAAATCAGTACCATAGTAATAGCAAGTACTATGTTAATTTGGAGGAAGTTATGGCAAAAGAAAAAGGACCAGTAATGGACTTTGAGCAGGCGAGAAAACGGATCAACAGTTATTTCGGCTGCGATGGGGATTTCTTCGTGAAACCTCTGCTTGATTTCGAATGGGCACTTAGAGAGGACGAAGATTTTACCTTCCTCTGCTACTGGACAAAAGAAGGCAAAAAGGTAGATGCTGTCGTTGTGAAAAAGGGCGGCACACCTATGATCTATAGAACGAAAGACTACACGATGGTGGTTGCCATTGACTGTGTGAAAATCGGGTTTGTTTTCAGAAATGGAAAAAATCAGACAGAACGGTAAGAAACGGGTTGAGGGGGCCGAAAAAACAGGAACCTGACAAGTTTGATTCTGAAAGGCTGTTTTTTTGCATAAACTGAATTACTGAAGGATCATTGCCAAAGTTGTCTTTGGCGAAGCAAAGGGGAGAAAGAGATGCAAATAGATGGATTGCCGGAAAACAACACTGTTCTTATTGCCGGTAAGATCGTAGAAGGCTGTGTCTTTAGTCATGAGGTATATGGCGAGGGTTTCTATACGTTTCAGATTTCTTCTGAACGCCTCAGCGATAAGGCGGATATTCTGCCGGTTACAGTTTCCGAGCGGCTGATCGATATGGAATTGCTACAGGTGGGGGCAAAAGTGGATATCATCGGACAGCTGAGAAGTTATAACAATTACAATAGCAAGAAGAATCGTCTGGTACTGACGATTTTCGCAAGAGAAATCAGGCTGATGGAGGCGGAAGAAGGAAAGAATGAAAATCAGATATTCCTCAATGGCTATATTTGCAAGCCTCCCATCTATCGTAAAACGCCTTTTGGCAGAGAGATTTCGGATATTTTGGTAGCAGTCAATCGTGCCTACAATAAATCTGACTATATTCCCTGTATCGCATGGGGAAGAAATGCCAGATATATGGCAAATCTCCAGGTTGGTTCCAATATCCGTGTCTGGGGTCGGGTGCAAAGCAGAAACTATCAGAAGCGCATTGGCGAAGAGGTAGAAGAACGGATCGCCTATGAAGTTTCTGTTTCCAAGATCGAACTTCCAGATCGGGTGGAGCACGAGACAGAAGGACAGACTACAGAAGAGGAAGAAGCCTGAGATAGAAACAGGAGTGAAAGAAACGTGAGACAAGGTCAGATTTCAGTTTATTACGGCGCAGGTAAGGGCAAAACTGCTGTAGCGGTGGGGCGTGGGATGCGCGCCATTGGCGAGGACCTGCGGGTCGTAATGATCCAATTTTTAGATTATCATAACAGTAAGGAGATCGCACTGCTGAAAAAGCTGGAGCCGGATTTCCGTATTTTCCGTTTTGAAAAAGATCGGGATTGTACGGAAGTGAGGGAGGCAGAGTTTGATGAAGCACTGCATAAGGAGATTTTCGGTGAGATTCACAATGCGTTCAATTTCGCCAAGAAAATCGTGGATACAGGCGAATGTGAAATGCTTTTGCTGGATGGTATTTTGGAATGTGTGGAAAAAGGCTATCTGCAGGAATCGGAATTGGAAGAAATTATCGAGAGACGGCCTGAATTTATGGATATCATCCTGACGGGGACGATCCTTCCGGAAGGTATCGTCGCGAAAGCTGGCAGTATCTATCAACTGGTGGCTGAAAAAGAATAGACAAAAATAAAACCTCAAGTCGTTGACTTGAGGTTTTTTATGATTACTGCAAAACTTCCTTCATGGTATACAGACCTGCGGGCTTGCCAGCCAAGAACTTGGCTGCTTTTACTGCGCCAACGGCAAATACTTCACGGGAAGTTGCGCGATGGTTCAGTTCGATGACTTCATCTCTGCCGGCGAAGATCACATCATGCTCGCCAACGATATTACCGCCGCGAACGGCATGGATACCGATTTCAGTTTTTTCACGTTTTTCACGCACCTGGGAACGGTCGTAAACGTAGTGGTAACGTTCATCCATGGCCTGATTGATGGCATCTGCCAGGGCCATTGCTGTGCCGCTGGGAGCGTCGATCTTCTGGTTATGGTGTTTTTCTACGATTTCGATATCGAAGCCGCTTTCTGCCAGAATGGTAGCCGCACGCTGCACCAGATCCAGCAGCAGGTTTACGCCAACGGACATATTGGCGGATTTCAGGATCGCTACATCCTTACTTGTTTCTTTCATCAGCGCTGTTGTATCATCGGACAGGGCTGTTGTACAGAGAACAATGGGGATGTTTTTTGCTTTGGAGAATGCCAGAAGAGCAGGAATTGCCTTTGCTGTGGAAAAGTCGATGATGACATCGCCTGCAATGTCGCATGCATCACAACTGGGGAATACGGGGAAATCCAGTTGGGGTATACCGGGGTCGATGCCGGCTACTACCTGGCAGTCGGGTTCATTTTTTACCAGATCGGCTACAACGTGACCCATTTTACCGCCGCAGCCGTGAATAATCACATTTATCATATCAATACTCCTTTTAAGACCGTGGGGCGCTGCCCCACCTCCCCGCAAGGGAAATCATTCCCCTGTCAGGGGTTGGGAGAGAGTCCCAAAATCAGATCAGACCATAGTTTTTCATTGCTGTTTTCAGTGTTTCCAGATTCTTGGGTTCCATATCGCACAGAGGTGCTTTGCAGGCACCAACTTCATAACCCATCAGATTCAGGGCAGCCTTTACAGGGATAGGGTTTACTTCGCAGAACAGAGCGGAGATTAGTTCAATGGCATCCAGCTGCAGTTTTGTCGCGGCTTTTACATCACCGTTCAGGAAGTTCATAACCATATCATGGGTCTGTTTGGGTGCAACGTTGGACAGAACGGAGATAACACCTTTGCCGCCCAGAGACAGTACAGGCAGGATCTGGTCGTCATTGCCGCTGTAGATATCGAAATCGGGGCCAACCAGAGCAGCGATCTCAGCTACCTGAGACAGGTTGCCGCTTGCTTCTTTAACAGCGACGATATTTTTAACCTTTGCCAGTTCAGCAACTGTTTTGGGTGCGATATTGCAGCCTGTTCTGCCGGGTACGTTATACAGGATGATAGGGATATTGATGCTGTTTGCAACTGCTGTGTAGTGCAGAATCAGACCCTTCTGTGTTGCTTTGTTGTAGTAGGGTGTAACCAGCAGAACGGCATCAGCACCTGCCTTTTCACAGCCCTGTGCCAGTTCGATGCAGTGAGCGGTATCGTTGCTACCTGCGCCGGCGATGATAGGAGCACGGCCTGCTGCAACTTCTTTTGCGAAGCGGATGCATTCGATCTGTACTTCATCGGACATTGTAGATGCTTCGCCGGTTGTACCACAGATGATCAGTGCATCTGTGTCATTTGCCAGCTGGAATTCGATCAATTCTCTCATTTTTTCAAAATTTACATTGCCATCAGCGTTCATAGGTGTTACCAGAGCTACGCCTGCGCCAGTGAAAATAGACATAAGAAAGACCTCCTCAAATTGTTTTAGGTTTTTATGATATAGTTTATGCGTTCATTGCTTTTACGATTTCTTCTGCGATCTGTACTGCGTTTGTTGCTGCGCCTTTACGGATGTTGTCAGCTACTACCCACAGGTTTACGCCGTTGTCAACGCTTTCGTCACGACGGATACGACCGATGAATACTTCGTCTTTGCCGGCTGCTTCTACTGCCATAGGGTATTCGTTTTTGGAAATGTCGTTCTGTACAACAATGCCGGGTGCATTTTTCAATACTTCGATTAGTTCATTCAGATCAAAGGGATTTTCGAATTCTACGTTGATGGATTCGCTGTGAGAGCTGAAAACAGGAACACGAACGGTTGTAGCTGTTACGCGCATTGCATCATTGTGCAGGATCTTTCTTGTTTCGTTTACCATCTTCATCTCTTCTTTTGTATAGCCGTTATCCAGGAATACATCGATGTGGGGCAGGCAGTTGCTTGCGATAGGGTGAGGGAATTTTTTGGGTGCTTCACCCTTCATGCCGTTTTCCAGATCCTGCCAGCCGGCAACACCTGCACCGGATACTGCCTGGTATGTAGAATAAACGACACGTTTGATTTTATATTTATCATCCAGAGGTTTCAGGGCAACCATTGCCTGAATTGTGGAGCAGTTGGGGTTAGCGATGATGTTTTTGTGCCAGCTGATATCCTCGGGGTTTACTTCGGGAACGACCAGGGGAACTTCGGGGTCCATTCTCCACTGAGAGCTGTTGTCGATAACGATACAGCCATGGGCTGCAGCGATAGGAGCGAATTTTTCACTTGTGCCGCCGCCTGCGGAAAACAGTGCGATATCGATGGGTTTATCAAAGGAATGCTCTGTCAGTTCTTCTACAACATATTCCTTGCCGTTGAATTCCAGTGTTTTACCTGCGGAACGGGCAGATGCCATCACATAGAAGTTTTCGATGGGAAGCTGTCTTTCTTCCAGAACCTTCAGGAAAGTTCTGCCTACCATACCAGTTGCACCAACAACGGCCAGATTGATCTTTTTCATTTTTAATTCCTTCTTTCTTTTTCATTCGCTTGTATTTTGTTGCATTTCCAAAGCAGTTTGTTTCGGAATGAAAGCCATTCGCAAGGTTTCTCCTTACTTATGTATTTGCTCCGCAAATCATTTTTTCTGCGTAAAACCTCTTCTGCGTCTTTGCAAGCGAACGCAGAGGGTTTATCCGAAGAAAAGCCATTCATAAGGTTTCGCCTTACTCATGTATTTGCTCCGCAAATCATTTTTTCATCCGCATCAACAACTGAATTCTGCAAGCAGATTCCGTTGATTGATACGAATGAAACTGGCTTTCTCCGCTTGTAAACAAAAAATAGCCGGCCTGCGCCGACTTCCAAGGAAACTGTGGTAGAAGTCTATGCGAACTGCCCCAGCTTGATTGATTTTGTAGCGCTCCATTGGATTTCCAATGACAGTCGTACAGCTATTGACTGCACAACCAGAAAAGAAACGATAAGGCAGTTTCCTTCTTCGGCGTTTTCCCCTTTTTACGGGCTGCATCTATCCCTTATGATATTCACCCGGATACTCTTGAAAAACGCACCTCTACTTTGAAAAATATGTATTTGTCTCATAGTCTAACACTAGTTCCATGTTCTGTCAAACAATTTATCAGAAAACACAGTATTTTTTCAGAGAAACATTTGCACATGGACAAAGTACATATTATGTCCTTGTCTGAGCATAATGAAAGGGGAAAAGGAGGCGTGGAAAATGGCACCAAAAAAGGAACTGACAGAAGAAGAAAAAAGAGATCTTGCCATGAAGTATGAGATTGCGGAGGAGCTGGGATTATTGGATAAGGTGGAACAGTTTGGCTGGAAAGGGCTGACTTCGAAGGAAAGCGGGCGGATCGGCGGTATCATGGGGAGGCGGAAAATAGAGGAAAGAAAACAGGAAAATAATAAGGAAGAAAAAAAGTAAAGAAAGGTATTTGTGAGCAGTGATTTTCAGTGCATTTATGCTTGCATTTGTATGGGTATAAAGATATAATATAAAGTTGTGAAAGAATATGCCTTTGGAGGAAGCGGTTATGAGCGCATACGAAGCTTTTGCATCTGTATATGATCTTTTTATGAAACAAGTAGAATATGACCAGTGGCTGAACCATATCCACGCTGTATGGGACAAGCTTGGCGCAAAGCCAAAAACAGTGATCGATCTGGGCTGTGGTACGGGCAGCGTCCTGTTACCTTTGGCAAAGGAAGGCTTTGAGGTGATCGGTGTAGATCTTTCTCCTGAAATGTTGGCGGAAGCAGATCATAAGGCCATGGAAGAAGGGCTTTCCGTTAGACTGGCTTGTCAGGATATGACGGAACTGGAGTTGGGTGAGAAAGCGGACTGCATCCTCAGTCTGTGCGACTGTATGAATTACCTGACAGAAGATGGTCAGCTGGAAGATGCCTTCCAAAGCATTGCACAACACATGAAAAAAGGAAGTCTCTTCCTATTTGATTTGAATACAGAATACAAATTTCGGGAAGTGCTGGGGCAGAATGTCTTTGGTTCTGCAGAGGAAGGCGCGGCATATATCTGGGAAAACGATTATGACGAGGGAGAGAAGATCAACGAATATTATGTAAGTTTTTTCATCGAGCAGGAAAATGGTTTGTATGAGAGAGTGGAAGAATACCACTATGAAAGAGCTTATTCTATGGAAGAAATCGAAAACGGACTGCAGGCGGCTGGCATGGAAATGGTGGAAGTCTACGACGGCTACAGCTTCGATGCACCCCATGCCGGAAGCGAGCGTCTGCTTTTTGTAGTCAGGTTGAAATAAATTGGAGGAATTTAAATGAGTGACTATATCGTAAGAGCGACAGCAGGCAACGGCAGCATCCGTGCTTTTGCCGCTACAACAAGAGATTTGGTGCAGCATACCAGAGAGATCCATCATACTTCTCCCGTGGCATCGGCAGCTCTGGGCAGAATGCTGACAGCAGCGGCCATGATGGGCAGTATGCTGAAAGGCGAAAAAGATATCGTGACACTGCAGGTGCGGGGCGAAGGCCCTCTGCAGGGCATCGTGGTGACCAGCGATAGCCAGGCAAGGGTGAAGGGCTATGTGTTCAACCCCGGCGTGGAAGTGCCCGACCTGTACCCCGGCAAATTGAATGTCAGCGGTGCCATCGGCAATGGCTATCTGAGTGTCATCAAAGATATTGGCATGAGAGAGCCCTATGCAGGTCGTATTGAACTGGTGACCGGGGAGATTGCGGAGGATTTGACTTACTACTTTGCCCAGTCTGAACAGACGCCCTCTGCAGTTGGTCTGGGGGTTCTGGTGGAAACAGATACATCTATCCGCAGAGCCGGCGGTTTTATCATCCAGCTGATGCCCGATGCAACAGAGGAAATGATCTCCAAACTGGAACAGAAGCTGGCAACCATTCCTTATATATCCGACCTGCTGGATATGGGGCAGACTCCCGAGGATATCCTGCAGATGATCCTAGGCGATATGGATCTGAAGATCACAGATACCATCCCTGCGAAATTCTATTGCAACTGTACCAGAGAAAGAGTAGAAAAAGCACTCATCAGCATTGGCAAGGAAGAACTGGAAAAGATTATCGAAGAAGATAAGAAAGCAAATCTGCATTGCCATTTCTGCAGTAAAGAATATGACTTCACAGAAACGGAACTGATCCAGCTGCTGGAAAAAGCGAAGTAAGAAAGCCATGAAGGGGGCGATCCTGTGAAAAGGGATTTTGCGGTGGCTGTAAAGGCTGTCATCATAAAAGAGAATAAAGCACTGGTGCTTTGCCGTTCTAAGCATGAGATGGAAGGCAGCTTCATGAACAGCCATCAGAAATGGGATCTGCCCGGCGGCGGCCTGCATTTCTTTGAAAAGGCGGAAGAAGGGCTGCGCAGAGAGATCAGGGAAGAAACGGATCTGGATGTTTCCATCGGTTCTCCCCTGTCCCTGTTTGATGCCATCAAGCACCATATCCATCTTTGCATTTTTACATATGCCTGCCGCTGGAAGGGCGGCGAGGTGAGCCTGAGTGCGGAGCATGAAGCTTACTTCTGGGTAACGGAAGAAGAGATGGAAGCCAGCGAACTGCCTCATTGGATGAAAAGAGATATCCGTGCGGCCTTTGGGGTGTTGAAAGAAGAAAAGAAGGAAGATAAAGAAGATAAAGAAAAAGACTCTGTTTCTTGAAAAAAAGAGTCTTTTTTCAGTTCATTGAAATTGCATAAAGAAAACTGTATACGGATAGAATGCTGAATGAAAAAGATATTTTTTCGGCATGCAATAAATTTTTTTTTATTCATAATAGTTTTATTCAGTCAAAATAAGCTTTTCTTAAAGGAAAACTGTCAAAAAATTCTACTTTGAATTTGTTTATTTTGTACAAATTTTTGGCGGATGACTAGAAAAAAATGGTAGGCAAAAATTTGGATACCAATATATTGCATGCGAAACAACGTCGTTAAACCCTGTAAATCTAATGAAAATCGCTTTTTTGTGAAAGTGAATCCTGATGGATTTTTAACAAACGTGTACGAGAGAGGAAAAGTTTTGTCAATTTAGGCGAAAAAGAAGAAACATTGACATAATCGCATAAATCACGTATTATTTAAATTGAGGTATGTTTGATTTTTCGTACATACTAAGAATTTCCATGGAAATCATCAGGGAATTCCAATTGTCCTTCCCTAAGGGAGGGGAAAAGAACGAGCGGAGCAGGAACAAATCTCTATATTATTTAGAAGAATATGAATGTTATAACTTTAACAAGGTGATTTTGACGGGAGTAAATTTTGTACCTGTGCAATTTGTTCAAACAAAAATACAGCAAGAGAGGTGAGTATCATGGCTTATGAGATCCTGAAAAGCATCGTAGAAGCAGAAGCGCGTGCTGTGGAAATCAAAAAGCAGGCTGTTGCACAGGCCGAAGAGATGAAGGCCAACGCACTGAAACAGCAGGAAATCCTGCTGGAAGAGGCAAAACTGCAGGGGAAAAAGGAAATGCAGGAAGCCATAGAAAACGCTGTAGAGGAAAGCAAAGAAGCAATCCAGAAAATTTTGAAAGACGCAGAAGAAACCTGTTCCAAGATCAGAGAGCAGGCAGCGGCAAAGAAAGAAGAAGCCGTTCAGGCGGTGATCGGAAAGGTCGTGGGAACGTATGGCAGTTGTTGAGATGCGGAAGCTTACTGTCATTGGTTTGAACAGCAGCCGGAACCCTTTCATCCATGAACTGATGCATCTGGGCGTTGTAGAGATCAACTCTCAGGAAGGCGTAGTCAGCGATGAAGACTGGATGCCCGACATTTTCCGAACCAGTAACAGTGCCGATGTTTCGCGTCTGGAGGCGGATATTATCCGTGTCAGCACTGCGCTTGAGGTGATTGGGAAGTATGATACAGCGAAAAAACCGCTGCTCATCACCAGAAAAGAAATGGGGCGCAGCGAATTTACCGCACATTTGAATGCCACACAGACGGAAACGGAAATGAATGTGGATAAAGCGGTTTTCGCTTACAAAAACATTACCGATGGGCAGAACGAGATCAATCGTCTGCGTTCTTTGATCGCAGGGCTGCAGCCTTGGCTGAGGCTGGATATCCCGCTGGAAATGAATGAAACGGAATTTGCCTGTGTTGTTTATGGCACCACCGGGGCAAAGACCGATTCGGGGCAGCTGATGGCAGCTGTTCTGGAAGGAGCACCTTCCGCCATCGTGCAGGAAGTGAGCGCAGATAAGCAGCAGAAATATTTCTCCATCATTTGTTTGAAGGAAGAAAAGGATGCCTTGTATGAGACACTGCGTCCCTTCAACTTCTCCGCAGTTTCCATGGCGGATCAGAAGGGGACTCCGGCAGAAGCGACACATCATTATGAAAAAGAGATCGATGCGATCGAAGTAAAAATCGCTGAAAACGAAAAAGTGCTGACGGCATTGTCAACCGTCCGCAAGAATATCGAATTTCTTTACGACAGCTTGGTGATGCGCAGAGACAGAGCGCGTATCGTCGGCGATATGCTGAGCACGGATGCGGTATTCTATTTCGATGGCTGGATGCCTGCAAAGGCGCAGCCTGAGATCGAAGCCCTTTTGAAGGAATATGAATTCTTTTATGATATCCAGATTCCTGAGGAAGAGGAAGACATACCCGTGTTGCTGCATAACAGCAGTGTGGCGACACCTTTTGAGGCAGTTACTAATATGTATAGCCTGCCTTCCAGAAAGGATATCGACCCTACGACGATTTTGGCACCATTCTATTTCATTTTCTTTGGTATGATGCTTTCTGATGCGGCTTATGGTATTATCCTTTCCGCATTGTGTGCATTTGTATTGAAGAAATATAAACCAGAAGGAACCATTTATAAAATGTTTAAGATGTTCTTCTACTGCGGTATTTCCACATTCATGTGGGGTGCTTTGTTCGGCGGCTGGTTCGGCAACTTCTTCACAGTTGCGGCAGCAACGCTGTTCGGTAAGGAGTTCGCCATCAATCCGATCTGGTTCAATCCCATGGACAATCCTATGAAGCTACTGATCTTCTCCCTGATTCTGGGGGCGGTCCACCTGTTCGTAGGTATGGGGATTCAGGCGTATATGTCTATTCGTGATGGTCATCCTGTTGATGCCATCTGTGATATCGGTTTGTGGTATGTACTGTTGATCGGTTTGGTGCTCTTTGGTGTGGGCGGCAGTGTTGCTCCTGCATTGGCAAGCGCAGGCAAGGTAATGTCTATCGTTGGCGTAGTCGGCATTTTGCTGACGGGCGGCAGAAAGAAAAAAGGCATCTTTGGGAAGATCACAGGCGGTCTTGGCAGCTTGTATGGCATCACCAATTACCTGTCCGATATTCTTTCCTATTCCAGACTGCTGGCGTTGGGTCTGGCAACTGGCGTAGTTGCACAGGTTATCAATACACTGGGTTCTCTGGCAGGGGGCGGCGTCGTTGGCGCAATCCTGCTGATAATGGCACTGGTGTTTGGTACCATCTTCAATCTGGCTATCAATGCCCTGGGGGCATTCGTACATTCCTGCAGACTGCAGTATGTAGAATTCTTTGGTAAATTTTATACGGGCGGCGGCAGAGAGTTCCGTCCTTTTGAAAGAAAAACAAAATATATCAAGATTGTGAAAGATCGAGATCGTTAAGGAGGAGAATGAACATGGTAGAAAGTTTATTCAGTGGTGAATTTTTAGCATTATTAGGCGCAGCTACAGCAGCTTTGGCTGGTATTGGTTCTGCCCTTGGCGTGGGCGTTGCAGGTGAAGCTGCAGCGGGCGTTGTTTCTGAAGACCCCAATAAATTCGGTCAGGTTCTGCTGATGCAGGCGCTGCCTGGTACACAGGGTATCTATGGTCTGCTGATCGCCTTTATCGTTCTGGTAAAAGTTGGTCTTCTGGGCGGTGACGGTATGGTCGACCTGACAGTGTCACAGGGTGCTTCCATTTTCGCAGCAGCACTGCCCATCGGGCTGGTTGGTATTTTCTCCGGTTATGCACAGGGTAAAGCAGCTGCTTCCGGTATCATGCTGATCGGTAAAAAACCTAGTGAAATGGCAAAAGGTATGCTGTTTGCAGCCATGGTAGAAACATATGCTGTATTGGCTCTGCTGATTTCCTTCCTGATGCTCAACAGCATCCAGTTGTAATATAAATTAAGGCAAAGGAGGAGAAACTCCTATGAATGACGGCAAGATTATCATCGATAAAATCATAGCAGAAGCAGAGAAAGTGGCAGATGCAACGTTGAAACAGGCCCAGAAGGAAGTAGATTCCATTCTGAAAGTAGGCAGGGATAAAGCGGCAAAAGAAGCAGATGCCCTGGAAAGAGCGGCCAATTCCGAAGCAGATAAAGTGAGATCCAAGGAAATTTCCGGTGCGGAAATGCAGGCAAAAAAGGCCATCTTGGAACAGAAGCAGAAGATTCTGGCTGATGTGATCGCGGAAGCGGAAAAAAGACTGCTTTCTCTGGAGGATGCAGAATATGCCAAGGTCATCGGCGGCATGCTGGCGAAACTGGATAAATCTCTGGGAACAGAGATCATTGTTTCCCACAAAGATGCGGCACGACTGGCTGCAGTGGTTCGGGAAAACGGGTTCCAACTTTTCGAAAAAACAGCAGATATCAGCGGTGGTTTTATCGTGAAAAACGGAGATATCGAATATAACTATTCTTTTGAATCTATTATTACAGTAGAAAAAGAAGCGATCCGCCAGACAGCAGCACAGATATTATTCTAAGGAGGGGTAGAGCATGGCTAGAAACAAGATTTACCCTTTCGCCGTGGCGAGTGTTCGTTCCATGGAGAATAAACTGCTGACAAAGCAGAAACTGATGCAGATGGCGGAGGCCAAAAACGCAGAAGAAGCACTGCGTATCCTTTCTGAAACCGATTATGGTAAAACAGAGATCGATGACGTACATGAATTTGAAAAAATGATCCAGAACCATCTGGAAGCGGAATATCAGGCAGTTGGTAAGCTGATCGCTTCTGAAACTTTTATGGATATTTTCCGATTCAAGAACGACTATCATAATGTAAAGGTGTTGATCAAGGAAGAAATCTCCCAGGTCAACGGGAAAAAATATCTGATCCAGGGCGGCAGTATTCCTGTGGATATCCTGCAGAAAAACTTCCATGAAAGAAACTACATGGAACTGCCCAATATCAAGGCAGATGCAGTGCAGGAAGCAACAGAAATGTATGCGAAAACAAAAAATGCCCGCTTTATTGATTCCATTCTGGATAAAGCCTGCTTCCAGGTTATGTCCGATGCAGCAGAAAAGCTGGGCAACGAATATGTTTCCAAATATATCCGGAAGCTGGCTGATGTAACGAATCTGAAGACGCTCCTGCGTATCTGGCAGCTGAAACGCAGCGATGAAGAATTGGAAGAAAGCATCGTGCCCGGCGGCGAGTTGCCTGCAGAACTGCTGATCAAAGCGTTGAAAAACGACAATGTCATACAGATGCTGAAGGATACCTCCTATGGCACCCTGTGTGAAACTTATATGGATCAGGGCTTTACGGTATTTGAAAAAGCCTGCGATGACTATTTGATGGAATGTATCAAAGATGCGAAATATAAAACGCTGACGCCTGAACCCGTTGCAGCCTATATCCTTGCAAAGGAAACTGAGGCGAAATGCGTGCGTATTATCATGACATGCAAACTGCATGATATTGATGCGGAAACGATCAAAGAAAGGGTGAGAGAAGCATATGTCTAAAGTTGGTATCGTTGGCGACAAGGACACAGTTATGGGCTTCCTTGCTCTGGGGATCGATATTTTCCCTGCTTACACAGCGGAGGAGATCAAAAAGACCATCCACAGACTGGCGGAAAGAGAATACGCGATCATTTATATCACGGAAGAAGCCAGTCTGAAGGCAAAGGAAAGCATTGCCAAATACAAAGATATGGAATTGCCCGCTATTATTGTGATCCCTGGTATTGGCGGAAACATGGGCTTGGGCATGAATGAAGTGCGCGAATCGGCAAAACGTGCCATCGGCGCAGATATATTGTTTAGTGAATAAAGAATGATTGTAGGTGAATGAGCATATGAAAACAGGCACGATCGTAAAAGTGTCAGGTCCACTGGTCATTGCGGAAGGCATGAGAGATGCTAACATGTTCGACGTTGTTCGTGTATCTGATAAACATCTGATCGGCGAGATCATCGAAATGCACGGAGACAAAGCCTCCATTCAGGTTTATGAAGAAACCGCAGGTCTTGGCCCCGGTGAAGAAGTGGTATCCGTTGGTATGCCTATGAGCGTAGAACTTGGTCCTGGTCTGGTCTCCACGATCTATGATGGTATCCAGCGTCCTCTGGAAAAAATGTACGAAGTAGGCGGTACAAACATCCGTAGAGGTGTTGAAGTGCCTTCTTTGGACAGAGAAAAGAAATGGAAATTTGAACCCACAAAGCAGCCTGGCGATGCTGTTGTCGCAGGTGATGTGATCGGTTTCGTACAGGAAACTGCTGTGGTTCAGTGTAAGATCATGGTGCCTTTCGGCTTGAAGGGTGTCATCAAAGAAATCTTCATCGGTGATTTTACTGTAGAAGAAACTGTTTGCATTATCACAGATGAAAAAGGCAACGACGTCAACGTGACTATGATGCAGAAATGGCCCGTACGTCGTGAAAGACCTTACAAAGAAAAAGAATCTCCCAATGCGCCCCTGATCACAGGGCAGCGTGTTATCGACACATTCTTCCCCATCACAAAGGGTGGTGTAGCAGCCATCCCCGGTCCCTTCGGTTCCGGTAAAACTGTTACACAGCACCAGCTGGCAAAATGGGCGGATGCAGATATCGTTGTTTACATTGGCTGCGGCGAACGCGGTAACGAAATGACCGACGTACTGAATGAATTCCCTGAACTGAGAGACCCTCGCACAGGGGAATCCCTGATGCAGAGAACGGTTCTGATCGCAAATACTTCTGATATGCCCGTAGCGGCCCGCGAAGCATCTATCTATACAGGGATCACCATTGCGGAATTCTTCCGTGATATGGGCTACAGCGTTGCCCTGATGGCAGACTCCACCTCCCGTTGGGCAGAAGCCCTTCGTGAAATGTCCGGTCGTCTGGAAGAAATGCCCGGTGAAGAAGGATACCCTGCTTATCTGGGTTCCCGTCTGGCTCAGTTCTACGAACGGGCAGGTCGTGTGGTTTGTCTGGGCAATGAGGGCAGAATCGGTACACTGACAGCCATTGGTGCTGTATCTCCTCCCGGTGGTGATATTTCCGAACCCGTATCTCAGGCAACTCTGCGTATCGTAAAGGTATTCTGGGGGCTGGATTCTTCTCTGGCATATAAACGTCATTTCCCTGCCATCAACTGGCTGACAAGCTATTCCTTGTATCAGGCGAAGGTTGACGCATGGGCAGATGAAAATGTTGAACCGAGTTTCTCTGCACAGCGTACAGAAGCCATGAGACTGCTGCAGACAGAAGCAGAACTGAATGAAATCGTACAGCTGGTCGGCGTGGATGCTCTGTCCCATAGTGACAGACTGATTCTGGAGGTTGCCCGCTCCATCCGTGAAGACTTCCTGCATCAGAACTCCTTCCACGAAGTTGACACATATACATCCCTGCATAAACAGTATCGTATGCTGAAGCTGATCCTGACCTTCTATAAAGAAGCAGGCGAAGCCATCAAACAGGGTATCACTATTCAGAAATTGACAAAACTGGACGTTATCGAACGTATCGGCCGTGCAAAATACGTAGAAGAGATCAACGTAGAAAAGAGCTACGATGAAATCGAAAACGAAATCAGAGCACAGGTACAGGATTTGATCAGAAAGGGGGCAGATGAATTATGATAAAAGAATATCGTTCCATTCAGGAAGTAGCTGGCCCTCTGATGGTTGTTTCAGGTGTTGAGGGTGTCACATATGATGAACTGGGCGAAATCGAGTTGGCAAACGGAGAGATCAGAAAATGTAAGGTTCTGGAAGTAAACGGCGACACTGCTCTGGTACAGCTGTTCGAAAGCGCAACAGGTATTAACCTGGCAGAAAGTAAAGTACGTTTCCTGGGCAAGAGCCTGGACTTTGGCGTATCCCCTGACATTCTGGGCCGTGTCTTCGACGGTATGGGCAACCCCATCGATGGTGGTCCTGAAATTATCCCTGAAAAGAGACTGGATATCAACGGTGCGCCCATCAACCCTGCAGCTCGTGAATACCCCGCAGAATTCATCCAGACAGGTGTATCTGCCATCGATGGTTTGAATACACTGGTTCGTGGGCAGAAACTGCCTATTTTCTCTGCTTCCGGTCTGCCCCATGCAAATCTGGCGGTACAGATTGCTAGACAGGCGAAGGTTCGTGGTACAGATTCCAAATTCGCCGTAGTATTTGCTGCTATCGGTATTACTTTTGAAGATGCTGAATTCTTTATCAACGACTTCAAACAGACAGGTGCCATCGACCGTTCTGTTGTCTTTGTAAACCTGGCAAATGACCCTGCCGTAGAGCGTATCTGTACTCCTAAAATGGCGCTGACAGCGGCAGAATATCTGGCATTTGAACAGGGCATGCACGTTCTGGTCATCCTGACAGATATTACAAACTACGCAGAAGCCCTCCGTGAAGTTTCTGCAGCGAAAAAAGAAGTTCCCGGTCGTCGTGGTTACCCCGGCTACCTGTATACAGATCTTGCAACTATGTACGAACGTGCAGGCCGTATGAAAGGTCATCCCGGTTCCATCACAATGATCCCTATTCTGACTATGCCTGAAGAAGATAAGACCCATCCTATCCCCGACTTGACAGGCTATATCACAGAAGGTCAGATCATCCTGAGCCGTGAACTGGATAAAAAAGGTATCCAGCCTCCCATCAACGTTTTGCCTTCTCTGTCCCGTTTGAAGGATAAAGGTATCGGTAAAGGCAAGACAAGAGAAGACCACGCAGATACCATGAACCAGCTGTTTGCGGCTTATTCCCGTGGTAAGGATGCGAAGGAGCTGATGGCGATTCTGGGTGAATCCGCTTTGTCCGAAGTTGACCTGATTTATGCAAAATTCGCAGATGAATTTGAAAAGAAATATGTTTCTCAGGGCTTCCAGACAGACAGAACCATCGAGCAGACATTGGAAACAGGCTGGAGTCTGCTGCGTATGCTGCCGAAGAGTGAATTGAAACGTATCCGTGATGAATATCTGGAAAAATATCTGAACAGCGGGGAGTGATGAAGTGTGGCTAGATTGAATGTCAACCCCACCCGTATGGAAATGACCCGCTTAAAAGGTCAGTTGAAAACAGCGACCAGAGGGCATAAGCTACTGAAGGATAAGCTGGATGAACTGATGAAACAGTTCATGGAGATCGTGCGGGAAAATAAGCGTTTGAGAGAAGAAGCGGAAACAGCTCTGGAAAATGCTTATAAAAACTTTATCATTGCCAGAGCAGTGCTGAGCGAAGCCAGCCTGGGGGAAGCGTTGATGATTCCCCAGCAGTCCGTATCTGTTAAGGTGACCAATAAAAATATTATGAGTGTAAACGTGCCTGTATTTGACTTCCAGAAGGAAGGTGGCAGAGAAGGCAATATCTACCCCTATGGTATGGCGTTCACATCCGGCGAACTGGACAGCGCAATGCTTTCCTTTTCCGATGCCATGGAGCCTTTGCTCCGTCTGGCAGAAAGCGAAAAGACAGCACAGCTGTTGGCCCAGGAGATCGAACGTACCCGCCGTCGTGTAAATGCGCTGGAAAACGTTATGATTCCCAACTATCAGGAGACCATCAAATACATCACCATGAAGCTGGAAGAAAATGAACGTGCCAACACGACTCGCCTGATGAAAGTAAAAGATTTGGTGGCAAAGAAAGCGATTGAAGCCAAAAAACAGCAGGATACAGTCGCTTTTGGCAAATAATTGCGGATAAAAAGATGCGCATTTAAAACGGAACCCTTTTTGTGGGCAGTATAAAAAGATAATTTATAGAATACAATCTATGAAACGAGCTGACATCGAATTTTCATCGGTGTCAGTTTTCTTTTTGCCGGAATATATCCAAAAAACAATAAATTTTATCATAGGGAATGTATTTTTTAAAAGCATTTTATCAAATTGTATCGAAACAAATAAAAAGAATGTACCCATTCAATTGCCGAATTCCGAATGAAAAGGGTAGGCTGTCTTTTTCGGAAATGATAAAATAAAAACCGAAATAAAAAAAGAAGGGGAGATACAAATGAAAAATTCTTATTCCGTAAAGGACATAACCAAAATGGCAATGATGGCAGCGATTACTTTTGTCGGGATCTATGCTGTTAAGATTCCTTCACCTCACGGCTATTCCCATATGGGGGACTGCATGATTTTCCTGAGTGTATTGCTTTTGGGCACAAGGAAGGGCGCACTGGCGGGCGGCATCGGTGCGGCTTTATCCGACCTGCTGGGCGGCTATATGCATTGGGTAGTGCCCACGTTTGTGATCAAATACATCATGGCATTTGTGATGGGGATATTTATTGATAAGATTATGCCCGGCTCTAAGTGGAACTGGTTTATTGGCTCTGTGGTGGGCGGTATCGTACAGATTTTCCTGTATACTGCAGTGAAGGTCGTGATGTTCGATTGGGCCTATGCCATCACCAGTGTACCCGGCCTGACTTCACAGACGATCACGGGTATCGTTTTGGGCGCAGTACTGGTAACACTGATTAGCAAGGCAGGCGTAATGCAGAGATTGAAGGAGATGTAAAAAATGGATGTAAAAGAATTTAAGAAAATAGATGCCCATGCCCATATCGGTGTATTTGGTGGCTGGGCAAAGCTGGTGATCACGGCAGAAGAACTGGTCGCGCAGATGGATGAATTCCATATCGAAAAAACATTACTGTGTTCTCAGCCCAATGAGATCTGTCTGGAAGCGATGCAGAAATACCCCGGTCGCTTTGTGGGTATGGTGTATCCCAACCCTCTGGATGGACAGAAGGCTGTGGATATGACTTATGACTATGTGCGGAATAAAGGCTTCAAAGGCATCAAGGCGAATCCTCTGAAGCATGCCTATGTGGCTGACGCAGAAATCATGGATCCCATCATGGAAGCAGCAAAAGATCTGAATATTCCTGTTTTCATGCACTGTGGTCATCCGCCTTATTCCTTGCCCTGGAGCATCGCCCTCCTGGCAGAACGTCATCCCGATGTAAAGCTGGTTATGATTCACATGGGTCACGGTCATGGCGTTTATATCGATGCTTCCCTGAAAATGGCAAAACGTTACCCCAATCTGTATCTGGAAATGAGTGGTATGCCCATGCCTTCCAAGATTAAAGAGGCTTATGAAGAAGTAGGGCACGATCGTATTATGTTTGGTACAGATGCCCCTTATCACCCTGCCGCAGTAGAAGCCATGAAGGTCATGACAAGCGGCTTAACGGAAGAACAGATTCAGGATGTATTTTATAACAATTGTGCAAAGCTGATGGGTTTTGATAAATAAGAAAGAAAAAAGGGATCTATCCGAAATGGATAAATCCCTTTTTCCGTATCAGTCATCTGTTTTGGTGGCTGTTTTGGCAAAATGCCGTAGGGCGCTCATGGTACGGATCTCGTGTCCGTTATCGGTAATGATCTGCTTGATGTCCTGAGGCAGGTCCTTATAGAAATTTTTTGCTCGTTCGTTGTTCAGCAGCATATCTGCCAGATCCCGGTATTCTCTCCCAAACATATCAATCGTCTCCTCTCAGCAGTTTTTCGGCATAGCCCCGCAGGTCTCTGTCGTAGCAGATATTGTCGCCCCGTTCCTGGATGCTTTCCTGCACAAAGTCGGGCAGAGTGTCGAAGAAACGGCGGGCTGCAGGGTTTTGTTCCAACAGGTCGCAGAGGTTTTCATATTTTTTCATCATTTTTATCACCTCGCCCTTAGGATGGACGAAAAAATGAATTTCCATACAAAAGCAGGGTTGAGGAAATCAGGAAAGATATGTTATGATGAAGAAAAAATTTTGAAAAAGGTGAAGGTATGCTGAAAAAATATAAAACGATATTAGAGCAGGCAGAAGCGGAGATCGTGGAAAAGAAATCTCGTTTTATCGCTACGGTGCGTCCTGTGAAAACAGAGGAAGAAGCCCGCGCTTTTATTGAAGAAATGAAAAAGAAATATTGGAATGCAACCCATAACGTATTTGCCTATCAGATCGGCGAGAGGAACGAACTGCAGCGTTTCAGCGATGACGGCGAACCCCAGGGCACGGCAGGTATGCCTGTTCTGAGCGTGCTGAAGGGCGAAAATGTGAAGGATACGGCTATTGTTGTGACTCGTTACTTCGGCGGCACTCTATTGGGCACAGGCGGTCTGGTGCGTGCCTATGGCAGATCGGCCAAAGAAGGGCTTCTGGCAGCTGGCATTGCGGAGCTGGTGCTCTATCGCAAATACTCTGTTTTGGCAGACTATACGGATTCCGGTAAGGTGCAGTATGAGATCCTGCAGGATGGGCATGAATTATTCGATACCATCTATACCGATAAGGTGGAATATATCGTTTTGGTGGAAATAGATGAAGCGGAAGCTTTTGAAAAGAAAATGACGGAGATTTTCAGCGGGCAGCAGCCCTTTACGCTTCTGGAAGAGATCTATGGCGTATGGCAGGATGGTGTTCTTTCCCTGCAGGAATAAATCAGAGAGAGTGCAATAAAAAACGACATGATAGAAAGGCGTTTCTGCCATTTTCATATCATGTCGTTTTGCTTTTCTTAGTTGGAATTATTCGTCCCAATTACATGGAGAAATTTTATACTATATATAGGTTGTTTTTGATTTTATCACTACTATATTTTGTTTGTTTTTTTCGATCTTGAATTTACAATCTAAGTGCAACAGATAAAAAAAGACTCATAGTCTGGTA
>CALCGT010000072.1 GCA_937901125.1 uncultured Clostridia bacterium
CTGTCCTCAAAACTTTTTCTTTATAAAACGTGTCCACTTACTTGACTACAGTGCAAGCTAATAATTCTTTTTGCCATTTTTTTCATTTAAATTCCTCCTTAACATCTAATTCTTATAACTTAACTTTTACACTTGTAAACCTCACTATCCTCCTTTCCTAAAAATGCCTTACACCTATTTATCGATCTACCATCCCCTTTTTTCCCGTTTTTTCTAAAAATTTTCCAATTTTTCTAAAAAGGTCAAATTGCACAAAAAAAGCGGCGTGATTTCTCACACCGCTTACTGCATATTTTTATTTTCTTACAGTCACACTGCCTGTAGTCAGTATTCTGCTCTCTGCTACCTTGCTGCCCACATAAGCGTTGTACGTAAATTTCACCCGATATTTCCCGTCCGGCACCGTCTTTTCCCTATCCATTGTTATAAAAGTTTTTGCGGCAGATACGGTTGTCGCCGCTCCATAATTCTTCCATGTCCCGTTAGCATCATTCTGCACCTGCGCCTTAATCTCTATCTTGTCTGTGCCAAATGCAGTCATATACCCCGTAATCCCCAATATCCCATTCCCCAAATGATTCATATCTCCATCGAAATTTTCAATATAATCGCTGGCAAAAGGTACAATTCCTCCACTTTCAGAAACCCTTACCGGCGTTCTCTCCCCCTGCTCCATCGCCAAAACCGGCTGACACAGCATCACACTGCAAACCAACATCATTGGTAACATTCTTTTTTTCATTGTAATTCCTCCTCATATTGTATGCTTTCAACGATTGTTTTTACCCATCCCTCATCGAAATCCCCTGAAAGAACGCAAACCTGATTTTTATATTGCCAAACGATGGACATCCATCTTCTATTCTGCACGAAATAATAGGTAATTCCATCCAAAACATATTCTATTGGCTCTTCCTCTGTTTTTTCAACATACATCGTACCGTCTCCGTACTCCAGTTTTTTTACCGAATAGTGATACTCTTTGTCGCCATCAGAAAATACAATATTTGCGTATTTCTTTTTCTTTCCTGTACACTCCATTCCAGTGATCTCCATATTTTCCACAAATTTTCCGATCACCGGTATTTCTGCCCCAAAGTCTGCTTCCAAATCCGCCCAAGCAGTTCCCTCTTCGCTGAAAATCGTCGTCTTATCCTCTCTTGCGGGGATTTCCATAGCTCCTTCCGCTGTTCCGATCCGGAAGGTCTCCTCGTCCCATTGGAAGATGGCTTCAAATAAATTCATGCCCGCAATGGCAACAGTCGCCCCGTTTAGGCAAAGAAACGCCACCGCCAAAACCATAGCCGCCTTCATTCTTCTGCCCAGCCTGCTCTGTCTGCCCTCGTGTTCCCTTTGCTGTTTCCGTTCTTCCCTTTCCTCCACCAGAGGGAAATAGTCATAGAAAAATTCTGCTTTCGCCTGCTTTACATCAAAATCGCTTTCCACCCCTTTTAAGCTTTCTAATTTTGCAATCAGCTCGTCAATCCGTCCCAGCGAAAATTCATCCTCCATCTGTTCCATGGCTTCCTCCAATTCTTTTTGTATTCTCTTGATCTCCGCCTCCCTTCCGGTGTTTTTTTCTTCGTCCTTCTCTTGATGGAATCTTTCCATAAATACCCCTCCATCTATTTATTGAGTTTCGTCCTCGTTTTTTCCCATTTTTTCTAAAAATTTTTTTGTTTTTTTCAAAACCCTGTCTCCAAAGGAGGTCACGCCGCTATAGGGAAGGTCGAAAACTTCCGCCAGCTCCCGATGGGTTTTCTCATGTACGAATCGTTCTACGATATATTGATACTCCCGCTCCCGCAGTATGCCCTGCAGGTCAGCGATAATCCCCAGATCCTCAAATTCATACTGCTCTGAATATCCCCTTTCCTCTATTTCATCCGTCAGAATTTCTCTGAGCTGCCCATCCTTCGTGTATTTTTTATCATATAATAGCTGTTTGATGACATTTTGCATGGTCTGGTATAGCCATAATTTTTTATTTTCATGGGAATATACCTGCTCCATCCGCAAAGCTGCCACCAGAAATACCATCTGCACGGCGTCCTTGGCTTTTTCCTCCCCCAGGCGGTATTTTGCCATCAGATACAAATTTTTGCTGTATGCTTCATATAGCTTATCCAGCAATTCCTTTTCCCTGCGATTCATCTTTTGACCCCTTACATACTTTATCAATAATAGCTTTTCCATTTTAACAGAAACCGACTATTATGAAAAGAAGCCTTGGGACTTTTGTCCCAAGGCTCTCTCTTCGTTTAAAACAGCTGACCCGGCAATTTCAGTTTTTCCTTATAGGGAAATCTTTTATCAAAGGCTTCCACCTCTGCTTCCTCCACAAAATAACCCTGTGGTGTTGCATATTCGCCGATAATTCCATTCAGATATCCTGCTTTCAATTCCTTGCAAAGGAAAAAGGATGCATCTTTTCCCTCTGGCAAACTATGATAGCGGATGCCAAACTTGCTGGCACAGGAAAACCCACTTTTGCCATAAAAGCCAATGTTGCCTTCAAAGCATACTGCTCCTGCACCCAGTGCAGCCGTTTTTCCAAAGAATAATCCAGCAGCTTTTTGCCATATCCCTGTCTTTTGTATGCGGACGCAATGCAAATGGGCCCCATTGTCATGATGGGAATCTCTCTGCCGTCATCAGCTTTGATCGTTGCCCGCATAAACATATTCTGACCAATGAGTTCCCCGTCTTTTTCCATGACAAAGTCAAGTTCAGGTACAAAGGCAGTGTCGTTTCTCAACTGGTTCAGCACATAATGCTCCAGACACCCCGGGCGATACACATTCCAAAAGGATTCTCTTACCAGGTTTTCTACTTGCGCATGGTCTTCTTTTTTCTCTAAACGAATGATATAGTCATTTTGATTCATGATTCTTTACCTCCTAAAAAATTGTTAACTGTCAATATTTTGGAGGTTCGACGAAGATTATCTGACCTCCAATCAGTCTACAATCTCCAAGGTGTTGTTTTTCTTCAAACAGCAAGTCTCCTTTAAATAAAAATAAAATGGTTTTGTTCCGTTCAGGCTTGATGCCCTCACAGTTTTATTTTAAGCTGCTCTTTCCCCAAAGTAAATAGGATTTCGTCACAAAAACTTTTTTCAAAGATATTTCTCAAAAAATATCTTCAAAGCCTGTTTGCCTTTTTCAAATCCCTCAGGGCCTTCACTGTGACCCATGGCATGGATATATTCGTCATTGCTTTCTTTGTAGGTCACATGTAAAGTCCAACTGTTGCCGCTGCACATGCACATATCCAGCTTACAGAAATCGTTCCATTTGTTGATCTTGTTTTCCCGAATGACTTTTTCCAGTTCCTCCAGCTCTTCCTCTGTCATCTGACAGCGTTTTGCCTGCATGGTGCCGTCGAATTTATCGATCCAAAGCCCCTGAGCAGGGTTGTAGCGATACCATTCCATGAAACCATTGGTATCACCGTATCGAAAAGAAAATGTGTCTATTTTCATACTATTCCTCCTCTCGAAAACCATTCGTAAGTCATCTCCATACAGTACAAATACCGAACCTTGCAAGCAAATTCAATATTTGTACTGTATAGATATAGTTTTCTTCGCTATAACAAAAAGCCGTCCTTTTTGGGACGACTTTTTAATTCAGGTGTTAAAATTATTTTGCGTATTCCACGGCTCTGGTTTCTCTTACCAGATTTACCTTGATTTGACCGGGGTATTCCAGTTCTTCTTCAATCTTCTTCGCGATCTCTCTCGCCAGAAGAGTCATACCTTCATCGGTCACATCTTCGGGTACTATCATAATTCGCAGTTCACGACCAGCCTGAATTGCGAAAGATTTTTCAACGCCCTTGAAGCTGTCAGCGATTTCTTCCAGCTTCTGCAATCTCTTGATGTAGGATTCCAGTGTTTCGCGTCTTGCGCCAGGTCTTGCAGCAGAAATTGCATCTGCCGCCTGTACCAGCACCGCGATGATGCTCTGAGGTTCCACATCGCCATGATGGGCTTCTACCGCATTGATGACTGTGTGGTTTTCCTTATAGCGTTTCAGCAGGCTCACGCCGATGCTGACATGGGAACCTTCCATTTCATGGTCAACACTCTTACCGATATCATGGAGCAGACCGGCACGTTTTGCCAGGGTGACATCCACGCCCAACTCTGCGGCCATCAGGCCTGCCAGATGGGCAACTTCCATGGAGTGTTTCAATACATTCTGACCATAGCTTGTACGGTATTTCAATTTACCCAACAGCTTGATCAGTTCGGGATGCAGCCCATTGACACCTGTGTCGAATGTTGCCGCTTCGCCTTCTTCTCTGATCGTTGTTTCCACTTCTTTTCTTGCCTTTTCCACCATTTCCTCGATACGGGAAGGATGTACACGGCCGTCTACGATCAGTTTTTCCAAAGCCAGTCTTGCGATCTCTCTTCTGATGGGATCGAACCCGGAAAGGATGACTGCTTCGGGTGTGTCATCAATGATTAGATCGATGCCTGTCAGTGTTTCCAAAGCACGGATATTTCTGCCTTCACGACCGATGATACGGCCCTTCATTTCATCATTGGGCAGCTGTACTACGGAGACGGTGGTTTCTGCCACATGGTCTACCGCACAGCGCTGGATGGCATTGGCAACGATCTCTCTGGAACGTTTGTCCGCTTCCATCTTTGCCTTGCTTTCTGTTTCCTTGATGAGCAGTGTTGCTTCGTGTTTCACATCATTTTCTACCATAGCGAGGATATGGTTCTTCGCTTCTTCGGTAGTCAGCCCGGAGATACGCTCCAGTTCCTGAAGCTGTCTTTCTCTCAGCGCCTTTGCTTCTTCTTTCTGTCTGTCCAGTTCCTCCAGTTTCCTGGTCATATGCTCTTCTTTCTTTTCCAGAGCTTCGACCTTTCTGTCTAAAGTTTCTTCCTTCTGGAACAGACGTCTTTCATTTTTCTGAAGTTCATTTCTTCTGTCACGAACTTCTCTTTCCAGTTCATTTTTTGTCTTAATGCTCTCTTCTTTTGCTTCCAGAAGGATCTCCTTCTTCTTTGCTTCCGCTTCCTTAACCGCATCCTCCACGATCTTGCCGGCTCTTTCTTCAGCCACGCCGACCTTGCCCTCTGCAATCTTTTTACGGTAAGCGATGCCGATCACGACACCAATCAGCAAACCAACGACAGCACAGATAATACTTATCGGATTAATGAAAAACACCTCCCTTTATTCAGTTTTCAAAGTACAATTTTATTGTTTCATATAACCTGTAAGTAATGGCGAAAATACGCCTTTTTTATTTTATTACTTTTTCACATGCGTGTCAAGAAACAATTCAGCCCGATAAAGTGAATCTTGGGCAGAAGGAACAAAGAAAACGCCCGAATATTCAGCATTTCGGACGGTCTCTATAGACTCACAACAAATTTTGTCTGACATGAAAGCCGTACAATAAAACAAAAACTTTTCCTGTAAACAAAATTATTTTTCTTTTTCCATCTCATACTGGCCAAAGCCCATCTCTGCCCCTTCCAAAAGAATAGTGCCTCCGCTTTTTTCTTCCAAAGCCTTTGCCCACGCACCATCCTGCCCCCTAAAGGCAGCAAGGAGCCTGGGGTCAGCTTTCACCGTCAGATGATGATAGATAGTATTGGCGAAAACGCTCTCCGCTTCTCTGCGCATCTTCGTCACTGCCCATTCGATGGAAGGCAGACGTCCCGTTCCCTGACAGACACGGCATTTCGTGGTCATCTGCCGTTTCAGGGAAGGTCTGGTTTTCTTTCTTGTCACCTGCATCAGTCCCAGCTCCGTCATGCCTACCACCACAGTCTTGATGCGGTCTTTCTTCACCGCTGCTTCCAGCTTGCGTGTCACTTCCTTCTTGGCCTCCGGGTCTGCCATATCAATGAAATCGATGATGATGATGCCGGAAAGATTCCGCAGACGCATCTGCTTTGCGGCTTCCTCCGCCGCTTCCAGATTGGTTTTCAGGATAGTTTTCTGCAGATCGCCTTTTCCTGCCGCTTTTCCCGTATTCACATCGATGACAACACAGGCTTCTGTTTCCTCGATGACAAGGAAGCCGCCGCTTTTCAGCCAAACGTGCTCATCCAGTGCTTTTTCGCTCTGGCTTTCCAGATAATAGGCTTCGAAGAGGGGCAGTTTATCTCCATGGAGCTTCAGGACAGGCTGATTTTCCCCATTGAAATCCCCCATTTGCAGCAGCTCTTCGTAGGCTCCTTCGTCATTCACCACATATTCATCCACATCGGCACTGTAAAAATCCCTTGCTGCCCGCTTTACAGGGTGATTTTCCTGCAACAGCAGGGCAGGCGGCTTCAGATACATACCGCGGCACAGCTTTTCCCATTTGACTGCCAGGGCTTTCAGCTCCTTTTCAAAATCCTCCCGACTCTTGCCTGCCCCATTGGTGCGGACAATGGCTCCGCAGCCCTCTGGCAGCAGCTCTGCCACGATTTCACGGATGCGGTTCCGTTCCCCGGAATCGGTGATTTTACGGGAAATGCCGATCTCCCCCGCCTCCTTGGGCAGCAGCACAAGAAATTTGCCGGGGAAAGAAAAATTCTCCGTCAGCACAGCCCCTTTGCTTCCGACGGCATCCTTTTCCACCTGCAAAAGCAGGGTATCGCCGACCTTCGGCTTGGCAATGTTTTTCCCTTCGTCGGAAACGGCACGAGCATTGCCGTAATAATAATAGCCGTTTTTGCCCACACCGATATCCACAAAAGCTGCCTGCAGATTGGGCATCACATTAGCCACACGGCCTACGTAAATATTCCCAACGAGACTCTCGTCCCGTTTGCTTTCATAGTATAATTCCTTCAATTCGCCGTCCTCTGCCAGGGCAATACGGGTCAGATCGGCGGAAATATCCATCAAAACTCGTTTCAAATTGCATCCCTCACTTTTCTGTTTTTATCATAACCGAAAAAGACGAGTTTTGCATCATTTTCTTTTACAACACTTTTCCCCTGGCTTGAAACTCTACTTTTACACCTTCCGTCCAGCCCAAAGTAATGAATCCCATCGGATCAAGCAATTCTCCTTCTCTATAAATACCATAGTGTAGATGTGGCCCAGTGGAAAGGCCTGTGTTTCCCGATTTTGCCACCACCTGTCCCTGCTTCACTTTCTCCCCTTTTTTCACAAAAACTTCCGAAAGATGGGCATACATCACTTCATACCCATCTGTTGTTTCAAATTTCATCAGCTTGCCATAGGTAGCAGAAGTCCGCACTTCTGTGACAGTTCCACTTTTCACCGCCAATACCTCCGTCCCCTCCGCCACAGCAATATCCAACCCATCGTGGAGCTCTTCCTTATGTAAGATGGGGTTTTCCCGTGTACCGCAGGAGGAGGTGATGATGCCCTGCACCGGATCGATCCAATCCTCCCTTTTCTTCTCCCAGCGCAGCCCCTTCCATGTCAGCAGACTAGGGGGATTCCTCCGTATCAGGCTGATAGACCTTCTTTTCTTCCTGCTGGGTTTCTTTTTCCTCAAAAGCAGGTAGGCTCTCTCCCGCCCCTTTCAGAAGCGCCGCCGCCCGCTCCTTCCAAACAGCCACTTCCTCCGTCGAGATCTGATCGGAAATCACCTGCTTCACCCTAGCGCAGACCATTTCCGAAGTTTCCGTCTGAAATAAGGAGATCAACAGGCATCCCCCCACCAAAACTGCCGCTACATAGAGTCGAAAGGCCAGCAGACCGCCCTTTTGCTTTTCTTTCTCCCGCATCGTTTGCCGCGCCCGCATCCGCCGTTCCATTTCCCGCCTGCGCCGGCGTCTTTCCTGTTCTGTCATTTTCATCCCTCCTTCCTTTCACCTTATGTCCAAACGGGATGAGATATACTTTTCCATGCAAAAAGCCCCTGAGATCAGGGGCCTTTCTCATTTCTTCGCCTGTTCCAGCCCTTCCGCAATGGCATTCAAAACCAGCTGAGCAGAATGGATATTTTTCGGGTCCACTGCAATGGTGAGAGATTGGGTCGCCACCACTTCGCGGCCCACTTCCTCCGCCGCCGTTTCCAGCAGGGGATAGAAAGCCTCCACGGCTTCCCCGGGCTCTTCCATGGAAATATCAGCGATCTCCCCGTTCTCTACCGTCACAGCAATTTCCGCCGTTTCCTGTCCCACGTTCATTTCTCCGTAATATATACCATCCCGATAGAGCCCTGTGTCCTCGTCCTTTCCCATATTCAGGAAAAAGGTAATGAGCCCAACAATGATGATAACACCCAGAACAGCAAACACCGCCGTTTTCACCAGTTCCTTCGCCTTTACCACCACAAATCTCGTGCTGCCCACACGTACCCCTCCTCAAAAATCTCTTACCCTTACCATATTCTGTTTTTCTATCTTTTATGCAAACGTTCGCCTTGAAAAAAAACACCTCTTTGAGTATCATAGAAGAAACTAACGAGAAAGAAGGGAACAGATATGGGACTGCGTTTCATCATTGGCAGGGCTGGTACAGGCAAAACCACCCTTTGCACAGAAGAGATCATCAAAAAATCGAATGCAGGAGAGAAACGGCAGGTGCTCATCGTTCCCGAACAGTTTACCTCTCAGGCAGAGCGAGACCTCATCCAGAAAACAGGACAGAATGCCATCCTGACAGCAGAAGTCCTCAGCTTTGGCCGTCTGGCTCACCGTGTCTTTTCCAAAAGAGGTATTGGTAGCCGTGTCCCTCTGGGGGATGTGGGCAAGTCTATGGCTCTGCGGAAGATTTTATTAGAGGAAAAAGAAAATATCTCCTATTTCCAGAGCGTTATGGATAAGCCCGGCTTTGTAGACCAGCTGGGGCTGACCATCTCGGAATTTTTCCAATACCGCATTTCTCCGGAGCAGACAGAAGCCCTTTCCCAGGCAGAAAGTCTTTCCCATGGGGCAAAGGAAAAGCTGAAAGACATAACCCATATCTACCGCTCCTACCTGGAATTTTTGCAGCAGGAGTATATCTCCGCCGACGAGACCTTGGGGCTTTTGGCAGAACGACTGGATGACAGCCTAGGCTTTGGGAACACGGAATTTTGGCTGGATGGCTTCTATGGCTTCACGCCTCAGGAATACAGTGTCATCCGTCGCCTGCTGCTCCTTTCCTCTCAGGTGAACATTACCCTCCCCATGGATCGGAACAGCTTCTACGGCGCATTCCTGCCCCCTTCCGCCCCCTTCTATGAGCCTTATCTGACAAAGAAAAAACTAACCGCATTGGCGAAAGAACTGGGGCTGACTCCCGTCTCTCCAGCGATTTTGGAAAAAAATCACCGTGCCGAAACCGACGCCCTGTGCAATCTGGAACGGGACTATTTCTACAGCTTTTTCAAAAAAACTTCTCTGGCGGAAAGCGTTCATATCACCGCCTGCCCTTCCTTGCAGGAGGAAATCCGCTTTGCCGCAGGGAAGATTCTGCGTCTGGTGCGGGAAGAAACTGTCCGTTTTCGGGACATTGCCATCGTTACAAACGCTATGGAAACCTACGAAAAAAATCTGCGGGGCATTTTGGAAGAATATCATATTCCCTGCTTCATTGATGCCCGCCGGGAAACGGCTTCTCACCCTCTGGTGACCCTGCTGACGGCATTGCTGGATATCCTCGTGTACGATTTCCGCTATGAAGCCATGTTTTCTTACCTGAAATCTGGACTGACCTCCCTGACGACGGAAGAGATCGATATTTTGGAAAATTATGTCCTTGCCTATGGCATCAAGGGCTATAAATGGAAGCAGGATACTTGGGACTATGGCATTCTCAAGGAAGGTGCAGAAGCCGTGGATGCCATCAACGCCCTGCGGGAACGGGTCATGGCTCCCTTTGCGCCCCTTCTTGCCTTGCCCCAGAGAAAACCTTTCCCTTTCCGAGATTTTCTCAAGGCTCTCCTCACCCATCTGGATGCCTTGCAGGCGGCAGAGACACTGGATGACTGGGCACAGGAGGCCGCAGAAAACGGCAACCTGAACAAAGCTGAAGAATATCGCCAGATTTGGCAGCTGGTGATGGATGTTTTCGAAAAAGCCCATGCCATCTTAGGAAAAGAAGAACTGACCCTTTCGGAAATGGCGAAGATTTTGGAGGCTGGCTTGGAAAAATGCACCATGGGGGTCATTCCCCCTACTGCGGACTGCCTGCTCATCGGCGATATCGAGCGCAGCCGTCTGCCTGAAATCAAATATCTCTTTGTTCTGGGCGTCAATGAAGGGGTGCTGCCCTCTCCTGCAACAGCTCAGGGCATCTTCACAGAAACGGAACGAGACCTCTTGACCGTCCAAGGCGTTGAACTGGCCAGCGGCGGCAAACAAAAGATTTTCGAGGAACATTTTCTCATCTATCGAGGATTGACGAAGCCCTCCAAAGGGCTGTGGCTGACCTATGCTGCCTGCGACAGCGAAGGGCGGGAATCTGCCCCTTCCTCTCTCATCGGAAACTTGCAGCGGATGGACGAAAGCCTAAAAATCGAAGCCATGCCTGCCTTTACCTTGGAAGAAACCTCTCCCGAAGCATCCTTCCATCTTTTGGGCGGAGAAATGCGAAAGCATACGGAAGAAACGCCCATCTCTCCCCTTTGGCAGGATATCTACAGCTTCTTTGATGAAAACACAACATGGCAGCATCGCCTTGGCCTGCTCAAAAAAGGCATCGGTAAGAACGGCAAAGCAGAACGTCTTTCTCCCAAGACCACAAAGACCCTTTACGGCAAAAATATCCTTTCCAGTGTTTCCCGTCTGGAACGCTTCGCCGGATGCCCCTTCTCCTTCTTTGCGGAATATGGACTAAAGGCCGAGGAACGCAGATTATATCAGCTCCACACCCCCGATTTGGGTTCTTTGTTCCACGAAGTGCTGGAGCTGTTCTCCAATCGCTTGGAGGAAAACAGCATCCCTTGGACAGACCTGACGAAGGAAAAAACAGAAGCCCTCATCCATCAGGCCGTAGATGATGCCGCTCCCCGTCTCAGCGACCGGGTGCTGATGGATTCGGCGGCAAATCAATACCTTATCCACCGCCTGAAACGTATCTCCACCAGAGCCGCATGGACATTGGTGCAGCATTTACAGCAGGGGGATTTCACCCCGGCAGGCTATGAAGTGGGCTTTGGTCTGCACGAATCCCTGCCCCCTATCGTGATTCAAATGCAGGACGGCGGCAGCCTGATTTTAAACGGCAAAATCGACCGTGTAGATTTGCTGGATACAGAAGGTACACGATATGTCAAAATCATCGATTATAAATCAGGAAATAAGACCTTCAGCTTTCAGGATATCTATTATGGTCTGCAGCTGCAGCTACTCATCTATCTGGACGCTTATCTGAAATATTATCAAAAGACAGGAGCAGAACTGAAGCCCGGTGGGGTCTTTTATTTCCGCATCACCGATCCTACCCTCTCTTTGGAAAAAGAACTTTCCGCAGAAGAGATCGAGCGGACGCTTTATGAAAAAATGCAGATGTCAGGGCTTCTTTTGCAAGAGGATGCCCTCATCCATGGACTGGACAACAGCCTGGCAGCAGGCGAAACCTCTGCTATCATCCCTGTGGGCTATACAAAAAAGGGGGAGCTTTCCGCCTCCTCCAATCTAGCAACGGAAGAACAGTATCAGGCCATTTTGGATTTCGTGACAGAACGTACCAGAGAACTGGGCGAAGCCATGAAAGCGGGCATTATCGCCCCTGCCCCCTTCCGGGATGGGCAGCGAACCCCTTGCAGCTATTGCAAATTCCGTTCCATCTGCCGTCATGATTATGAAGAAAAACCCAAATGGCGCAATCTGAAAAAAATCAGCAAAAAGGATTTCTGGGAAACCTTACTGCCCCCGGAAGCGCCTGAAGCATAAATTCAAAAAAAAATCTACGAAAGGAGGTCTGATGATATGGAAAACAAAAACAGAACAGAGGCACGGAGGTTCGCTCCGTGAGAACAGGAGAACCTTATGAATATCAATAAAATCAAGATCGACCAAATCCCCGCTCTCCTTTACGGCGAAAAAAGGGAAAAACTCATCCTTGCTGTCCATGGCAGCCATTCCTCCGAAATCGATGACTGCATCTGGATTTTGGCGGAGGAAGCCACAAAGCAGGGCTATCAAGTCCTTGCCTTCGACCTGCCCCGGCATGGGGAACGGGTCTATGAAGAAGCCCCCTGTATGGTGCAAGAATGTGTCATGGAATTGAGAGCTATCCTGCAATATGCAAAGGGGCTGGCGAAGCAGATCTCTTTGTTTGGCTGCAGCATGGGTGCTTACTTCAGCCTGCTGGCCTTTTCAGAGGAACCCATTGAAAAAGCGTGGTTCCTTTCCCCCGTTACAGATATGGAACGCATCATTCATAACATCATGGGATATTGCGGTATCACAGAAAAGGAATTTGAAGCCTTGGAAGTGGTGGAAAATCCCATAGAAACTCTCTATTGGGACTATTATCAATATATAAAAGCCCATCCTATCCAGAAATGGCATCCTCCCACCCACATCCTGCGGGGCGAAACAGATCCCCTTTCTGAAAAAGCGTATGCCTCCGCTTTCGCAGAACGCTTCAGCTGTGAATTAGAGGAACAGCCCGGCGGCGCGCATTGGTTCCACACGGAAGAACAACTGGAATATTTCAGAAACTGGCTGAAAAAGAGATTATAAAACAATAAAAAAAGCCCGTCCCTATGGGATCCTCTCCCAAGGGGCGGGTTTCGCTTTGTTTGGAAACTATTTTTCATTCACTTCTGCATCCACAGTTGGTTCAGCAGCAGCTTTTTCTTCTGCATCAGGCAGCATCCCCGCCAATGGTGCGGTAATATCCCGATAAAATGCCGCCCCAGCCGCTTCCATATAAGGTGTCAGCCAAAGGTTCCCAATGCCCAGTGTAAAGGTACACAGGATACCCCAGCCGATAAAGCTGAAATGCAGGCAGAATAACCGCCATTTATTTCCCTTCATCAATTCTTTGGAACGGTCGATGGCTTCGCTGGCACCCATTTCCGGGTTTTCTGCCAAAATATAACTGGTCATAGAGTAGCGATAAGCGGCAATGATTCCCGGGATGATGAACAGCAGTGTCCAGAGAATAACATACAATCCCTGCAATAAGCCTGCCACCAGCATGGTTTTCCACTGAGGAAAATATTTGAATAAGGTTTGTACAGATAATTCTTCTCCATCCACCAAATCCAAATTAAAGCAGGCATAACCTACCATTACGATGCAGCCCAAGACAATCTGCACAATAGCTACAATGATCGCCACCACAGAATAATACATCAGGGCAACCCCCCAAAGGGCACCGGGGCTGTCGCTTTGTAAAATTTGCATCAAATCCACATTCTGCCCCAAAACTTCCGCCTGTACCCGAATACTTCCGTCGTTAAACTGGAAATTGATGTCAGGCGTCCCCTGCCATGCAACACCACCCAACAGCAACGCCACAAAGCCTGCTAATACGGCAATTTTCCACTTTCCTCTCAGGGATTCTCTGGCGATCCGCCTAAAATCCGCCGCACATTTCATTTAAATTCCCCCTTTTTCGAAACTTTTATTCTTCTGTTTTATCATAGCAGAGAGAATTTTCCTGCGCAACCACTGCTCCCTATTCTTAAAAAAGTCTTAGTAATTTCAAAAAATCCCCATCAGCAGAAAAAGGTGCCGATCGTATCGACACCTCTTGCCTACAGATTCTTTTCTCATCCACTTTTTATGCATGCTCCTTACAGGAAAAGGCTTCCACTTCCAATTTAAAGGCAGCCACCACCTTCAGCATATCTTCCTGATATTGCCACCCCTCTTTGCCTGTCGCATGCTTCATCACAAAATTCAATGCCCGTTTTTTCTCTTCCAAATCCTCAATCATGCTGATGACACCATTGCCGATGACACTCTGGAAACGATAGGAATAGTCACAGGCACTATCCCCTTCGTTCAACTTATGATTGGTATCCATCTCAAAGCCAACCTTAGGTGCTTTCCCGATCAGGTCGATCTTTCGGCCTTCCTTTGCGCCATGGAAATAGAAGGTGAGCTTCCCGTTCTCCTCTGTATACCCAAAATTCAGAGGAACGATATACACCTGACCGTCATCACAGAAGCCCACACGGCAGCAATCGCAGCAGTTGATGATCTCCATGATCTGCTTAAAATCTGTTATTTCTCTGTCTTTTCTTCTCACAGACTCAGCTCCTTAGAATTTTTCCCAATACTGCTTCACACTGCCTTCGATGAGGGCATCCATATAGGAATCCGCCATTTCGAAAATTTCTTCTTCATCCTTGATCTTTAGGGAAACGCCGCCCTTCTCCACGACAATATCTTTCTTTTTCCCTTTGTTTTTTTCCACCCATTCCTTGAATTCCTTTTCCCATCTAGCGGCGGTCTGTTCCGCATCCTCATAGCAAAGGAGTTCGTCTCTTACGTTCTCGATGACTTCCTGTATTTTCAGCTTCATGCAAATTCTCCTTTCATACCTCCGGCGAAATCATGCCTCCGGCGGCTGCATGCCAAAATGCTCATAGCCCAGCTTGGTCACGATACGCCCTCTGGGTGTCCGCTGGATATAGCCCAGCTGCAGCAGATAAGGCTCATAAACGTCCTCAATGGTATCGGATTCCTCATTAATAGATGCCGCCAGGGTATCCAACCCCACAGGCCTGCCGCCAAATTTCTCAATCATGGCCAGCAGCATCTTTCGGTCTGTCTGGTCTAAGCCCATCTTGTCCACATCCAGCAGATCCAGGGCAAATCGTGCCACTTCCCCCGTAATGATGCCGTCATAGCGCACCTGAGCAAAGTCACGGACACGTTTCAGCATACGGTTTGTCAGTCTGGGCGTCCCTCTGGAACGGCGGGCGATCTCTTCCGCACCGCTGTCGTCGATCTCCACCTGCAGCACCTCCGCAGAGCGCTTGATAATAATTTTTAGATTCTCCACGTTATAAGGCTCCAACCGCTGCACCACGCCGAATCTATCCCGCAAAGGTGCCGTCAGCAGACCAATTCTGGTTGTAGCACCAATGAGAGTAAATCTCGGCAAGTCCAGACGCACGGAACGGGCCCCAGGGCCCTTGCCGATCATAATATCGATGACAAAATCCTCCATGGCGGGATACAAAATCTCCTCGATCATGCGGTTCAGTCTGTGAATTTCATCGATAAAGAGGATATCCCCCTCATTCAGGCTGTTCAGCACCGCCGCCATATCACCGGGACGCTCGATAGCAGGACCCGATGTAGTCTTTATATTTACCCCCATCTCGTGGGCGATGATATTGGACAGGGTGGTTTTTCCCAGCCCGGGAGGGCCATACAAAAGCACATGGTCTAAGGCTTCCTTTCGCTGCTTCGCCGCTTCGATAAACACTCGCATATTCTCTTTTACACTTTCCTGCCCGATATATGTTTCCAACGTGGCAGGACGCAGTTTTGGCTCCAGTTCACGGTCTTCTTCCCGCAAACCGGTGGTCAAAATCCGTCTGTTTTCCAAATGAAACACCTGCTTTTTCTTTGTTATCCGAAAGTATCATTCCTCAGAAAACTGCGGTCCAGCCGCATACTGCGTCTGATGCTGCTTCCCAGCAAATGATACCGATGTACTCCATTCGTAGGCAAAGCCTACTCATGTTCCGCAAAAAAGGAAATGCCAACTTCGTTGTCGCTTCCTTTTTTGCTTATATCATCTTTTTCAATGCTGCCTTCAAAATATCTTCTGTTGACATACCTTCCGCCACCACAGCATTCACTGCCTTGGCTGCTTCGCTGCGGCTGTAGCCCAATGCCGTCATGGCATCGATGGCCTCGAATTTCGCATCGCCGCTGATGGAAACTTCCACGATGCCTTCCATCTCTTCGCCGCCCATAGCAAGAGCTTCTTCCGTCTTGAATTTATCTTTCAGTTCCAAAATCACCCGCTGGGCTGTCTTTCTGCCCACCCCCGGTGCCTTGGACAGGGTCTTAACATCCTCGGAAATGATAGCAAGGATAATTTCCTGGGGGGCCAGCTGAGAAAGGAAGCCCAATGCCCCCTTAGGTCCAACGCCACTGACCGTCAGCAGCTTATGGAACATTTCCTGTTCCTCTGCGCTGGCGAAGCCATACAAAGAAACACCGTCCTCTTTCACGCTGAAATAAGTGAATACCTTCACCCTTTCGCCGGTCTGGGGCAGTTTCGCCAACGTGGCAGGGGAAACAAAAATCTGATAACCGATGCCCCCTGTTTCTATAATGATGTAGCTTTCTGTCCGCCGTTCCAGCGTACCTTTGATATATGCGATCATGCTCTTTCTCCGTTTCAAAACAATTCTATCATATTTTTTTATTATACCCAAGGAATAGACAAAGGGCAAGAGAACACGAACATATTTTTGTATTCCTTCTTCAGCAATCGTTCCCCTATGCAAAAAAACAGCCCCAAATCATCCGACTTGAGGCCGCTTTCTCCTTATAAAGAATCACTTTTCCCAAAAATCAATCCATAGCAACCACTTCGATGCCCGCTTCTTCCAAAATGGCTCTGGAAAGCTCATCAGGGTATTCTCCCTTATGGACGATACGGGTAATACCCGCATTGACCAGCATCTTGGCGCAGATGACACAGGGCTGCAGAGTGATATAGATGGTGGCACCTTCTGTGCTGACGCCGATTTTCGCTGCCTGGATGATGGCATTCTGTTCTGCGTGCAGCGCACGGCAAAGTTCATGCCGCTGCCCGGAGGGGATATTCAGCCGCTGCCGTTCGCAGCCGCCAATTTCTGTACAGTGCTTCAAGCCGGAGGGCGCACCGTTATACCCCGTGGTAATGATGCGGTTATCCTTTACGATGACTGCCCCCACCTGTCTGCGCAGGCAGGTAGAACGAGTCTTTACGATCTCCGCAATCTGCATAAAATATTCATCCCAGCTGACTCTCACTGTAAATTCCTCCTTTTTCAAATCCATTTCATTTTCTCAAAAATAACACAAAACGGATACAAAAACAATATGATGCAGCAAAAAAGCCCCTCTAACGAGGGGCTCATTTCAATCAATCTTATACAATCAGATTCATTTTCTTTGCTTCGTAGGTCAGTTCTTCTCTGAATTCGGGTGCAGCCAAAGAGATGATCATTTTTGCTCTTGCGCTGGCTGTCTGACCTTTCAGACGAACGATATTGTTTTCTGTTACCAGGAAATCTACTTCGTTTTTGCTTGTTGTTACGATAGAGCCGGGTGTCAGAACAGGTTTGATCTTGGAAATTGTGCCGTTTTTCGCTGTGGAAGTCATAGCGATGAAGCCTTTGCCACCTCTGGACAGATTTGCACCACGAACGAAGTCTACCTGACCGCCGGAGCCGCTGTAGTGTGTTGTGCCAAGGCTCTCTGCACAAACCTGACCAAACAGGTCGATTTCCACACAAGCGTTTACGGAAATAAAGTTGTCATGCTGACCGATCACATAAGGGTTATTTGTGTAGTCTACAGGATGCATTTCAAATGCGGGGTTATCATCCATGTAATCATACATCTTCTTGGTACCCCAAGCCAGTGTTGCAACCGTCTTGCCTACGTTGATGGGCTTTTTCATGTTCGTCACAGCGCCGCATTCGATCAGGTCTACCATACTGTCTGTGAACATTTCTGTATGGATACCCAGATCCTTTTTATCACGCAGCAGCACGCCAACTGCATTGGGAACACCGCCGATGCCCAGCTGCAGTGTTGCGCCGTTGGGCACTTCGTCTGCGATCATCTGACCAATCTTCTTATCTGTATCTGTCAGAGGTGCTTCGGGCAGTGTCAGCAGTTCATGGGAAGATTCACACAGGGCAGTAACTTCGGAAATGTGGATCAGGTTATTCCCCATAACACGGGGCATTTTTTCGTTTACTTCCAACAGGATGATGGATGCTTTGTTTTTCATCACAGGTACTTCTGCTGCAGACATGCCGCATGTGAAGTAGCCGTGCTTATCCATAGGAGATACTTCTGCATAGAATACATCTAGTCGGGGCATACAATCTCTCCAGTAACCGGGAGCTGTGCTGTAATTGTTGGGCACATAAGTATAGATGCCCTGCTGTACTGCTTTTCTGCCTGCGCCGCCTGTAAACCAGGATACGTAGTCATATTTGCCCTTCAGTTCGGGGTTCATGAATGCGCCGCCCTTTACGGACAGGATGCCATGATGTTCCACCCCTGTGATCTCGCCTCTTTTTGCTCTTTCGCCAATGGCATCACAAATCATTTCGGGTTCTTCCAAACCTGTAGGAGAAGCACAGATATCGCCGGATTTTACATACATTGCAACCTCTTCGGGTGTTTTCAGCTTCGCACGATACATTTCCTGAAATTTGTTCATGTTATCTCTCACCTTTCTCATTTCTTTCCATTATTTTCATCAAAAGTACACAAAAATTATATCAATTTTTATCTTTTGCATACAAAATACGATTCTCTAAAGGTATTTTAGCACAAAGAAAAGGCAAAAGTAAAGGCAAATCCTGCTCTGTTCTTCAAATTATACAATGAATTCGGAAAGCATACAGCATTTTTGTCCTACATCTATATTCCCCCAAAAGAAAAGCCCAAAGGTATCATACCCTCGGGCTTTTGGTTTTTTTATCAGGACACCTTATCATCGTGTCCACGCTTCCTATATTTAAAAATATTTTTAAATATGAATCTTTCCTGATTTATGTGAATTTATTCATTAAATCAGGCACTGCTGTACTTCTGCGGGAAGCGCATCAGTCTTGCGGCTGATAATCATTACCATGTCCATTTCAGCTTCCTTGGAAGTTTTATCCAGCTCCTGAATAAAGGAAACGAAATCTGCGTCGCTGATTTTGTCCATAATATGGTTCAATCCATCAATATAAATTGTTTCAATATCGCTATTCTGAGAAAGGATACCACACACGAAACCTCTGAACACCTGTGGATCTTCCATAATGAACTTGGGTGTTTCTACAAAACGCACACTGTAGTGCAGATCATACATGTGGCTGTTGTCATCGTCTACAAATACGATGCTGCCTTTTGCTTCTTTGCTGGCTGCGTTAGCCATATCAATCATTTTCTTTGTTTTACCTTCACCTTTTTCACCTGCAAGAATTTTAACCATTGCAATCTCCCCCTTTTATATCTGGATATTTTCTGGTGGTATATCTTTGGATTATTCATAATTGATCAGGAACACGAAGTGGATAACTCCTGTTACTTTTTAAATTCTCCAAAAGTACGTACATTCCTTCTTTTTTGTACTCATTTTTTACTGTTTTTTTGTTTTTGGCTTTTTTTCACAAAAACGCCAATGGATTTTTATTTACTATTCCCACAAATTATTTCACTGCCTGCAGGATCAAAGCAGCCGCACCCTGAATGCCGGCATGATTGCCCAGCCTAGCCAGTGCAAAAGTTTTTTTTCTGCTGTGGGCAAAAACATTGGCCTGGTATGCTTTTTCGATCTTGTCCAGCAGGAACTGCCCTGCCGCGCAAACACCGCCGCCAATGATGATCCGCTCTGTATCTGCGATATAGATGGCATTGGCCAAAGCACTGCCCAGTCTGGCGCAGACAAAATCTGTAATCTCATCCGCAAGGGCATCCCCTTTTTTTGCCGCATCCCAAAGGTCTTTGGCAGAAAGGACTTCATGCTGGCGCAAAAGAGAATCCTCCGCCTTTTCCGCCAGGATTTTTTTTGCCACCCGTACCATGCCTGTAGCAGAAGCGTATTGTTCCAGACAGCCTTTTTTGCCGCAGTTGCAGGCTTCCCTTTCGTAAGGATCGATGGTCATATGACCGATCTCCCCGGCAACACCGCTGTCGCCCATCAGGATCTTCCCATCCAGCACAACACCGCCGCCAACGCCAGTGCCCAATGTCACCATCAGCATGCTTCTTGCCCCTGCGCCTGCCCCATAGACCGCTTCGCCCAAGGCTGCCACACGGGCATCATTGCCGATGCGCACCGGAGAAATGCCGATGATGCGTTCTGCCTCCTCTGCCAGGTTCACATCCCCCCAGCCAATATTCACTGCACCATGAAGCACACCATCCGCAGTTACGGGACCAGGTGCCGCCATGCCGATGCCCAGAATATCTTCCTTCGCGATCTTTTTTTCCTGCAAACAGCCTTCCAGGGACGCTCTCACATCCTCCAGAAGCCCTGCAGGGTCGATGCCTTTTCTGGTGGGGATCTCCCAGTTAGCGGCGATGGAGCCGCCTTCCGTGACCAGCCCGATCTTCACTGTCGTTCCGCCGATATCGATACCAAAACAATATCTCATCATAGATCACCTTCATATTTATACACAATACTGTGTATCTTCTTTTTATATCTTTGATAGGTCGTTTCATCGATGGCAGAGGGCTTTGTCATCAATTTCAGCGGAAGAACATCCTGCCCCTGGCGCATGGGCGGCTGCAAATAGGGATATGAGTTGAACACAAATCCATGCCGCTCATAAAACCCGATGCGTCGTCTGGTCAACTCATCCTCTGGTTCCTCCACCTCCAGAACCGTGGGTCTGCCTTTTTCTTCCAGCAAAGCGTCCAAAAGCCTTCCGCCAAAACCGCCGTTGCGGCATGCTTCTTTTACCGCAAAATGCTCGATGTATAAAAAATCTTCGATCTCCCACACAGCAAAGACCGCAGCAAATCTATCATCCTTTCTTACACCGTAAAGCCGGTAACAGGGCTCTGCCAGCATTGCTTTCTGCCGTTCCTTTTCCCGCAGTTCGTTCACGGGAAAGGCACTTTCCAACAGTGGAAAGATCTCATCGAAGGTCGTTTCTGTAATACGTTCAAACATAGTTTCCCACCTCCGCTTACAAAGGATACTATAAACTTGGAAAAAAAGCAAATCTTTCCTGAAATTCTTAAATTTTTCTAAAAACCACCGCAAGGTTTTCTTTTTATGCTATACTTGTTTGCAATGAAACGAAAGGATGTGATCCCACTGAAACGACTTTTGAGAGGCCCAGTCCTCTTTCTTTTATTATGCACCTGTTTCCTGCATACAGCCGCAGCAGCATCCATCTGCATCACTCTGGATGGTAAGGCTGTCTCCTTCGATGCGGCACCTTTCATCGAAAATGACCGGGTGCTGGTGCCTGTCCGTGGCATTTTGGAATCTTTGGGCTATACGGTCCAATGGCAGGAACCTACCCAGACTGTCCTTGCCCGCAACGAAGATGTGACCATTTCGCTGCCCATCAACAGCACGACTGCCACCGTCAACGGCAAGAGCGTCTCCATAGATGCTCCGGCGAAGATCAAAAACGAACGCACCTTCGTCCCTCTCCGCTTTTTGACGGAATACAGCGGTGCAGAGGTCACTTGGAACGGCAGCACCTCCACCGTCGCCATCCAGACGAAACATAATCCAGCAGCCCAAAGCATCCAGGATTCTGTGGTCTATATCCAGACCAATAAAGTGCAGGGCAGCGGGGTGCTCTTATCTGCCGATGGGCTGATCGCCACCAATTTCCATGTGATCGAAAAGGCTTCCGTGGCCCAATTCGTCTTTCAGGATGGTTCCATCTATCAGGGCAAGACCACTGTGGTGGGGCTTTCCCCAGAAGAAGATATTGCCCTCTTAAAAATCGAGAAAAGCGGATTGAGACCTGCTTCTGTCTCCGCCAGCTTCAGTGTCGGGGAAGCAGTCACCGCCATCGGTTCTCCCGGTGGGCAGAGGAATAAAGTCACCAGCGGCGTAATCACAGGATACGATCAGGATGTGATCTCCACCACTGCAGTCATTGCCCAGGGCAGCAGCGGCGGCGGGCTGTTCAACAGCAAAGGGCAGCTGATCGGCATGTCCTGCTCCTTCAGCAATGATCAGTATTTCTCCATCCCTATTTCCAAGGTGCTGCAGGTGCCCCAAAATCTCTCCAAGCCCCTGATCGAAATGAGAAACTATTCCTATGCGCCCCATGGGCCCCAAAACCTGCGCTGTACCGTAAAAAACGGCTATGCTTACGTTTCCTGGTCTCCTGTGTATGGTGCAGATTACTATTATGTTTCCATTTCCTATTATGCCAACGGTCCTTTCAAACGCCTGCAAAACTCTGCCCTCGGCGGGGAAATATGGTATTGGGGCTATCCCCAGTGCTTCGGTATTTCCATCAATCGGGATCACCCCTTCTACCTGAAGGTTTCCACCGTGGTGGATGGTACGGTCACCGCAGAAAGCGATGTTATGAAAGTATATAATAAATAAAATATTCTAAAACAAAAAGACAACCTATCTTTCGATGCAAAATTGAACCGAACCATAGGTTGTCTTTTTTCTTTGTTTGTTATGTCATTTCTTTCGTCACATCTGCCTCGGTGGCTTCTGTGTATCGGATCAGATCGTTGGGATCAAGGATGATCTGTTCCCCTCTTACCCCCGCACTAACGGCGATCTCATCGAACAAGATGCAGGTTTCATCGATGAAGGTTGGGTATTTTTTCTTCATCCCAATGGGGGAACAGCCGCCGCGGATATATCCTGTCAGCCCCAGCAGTTCCTTCATATGGGTCATTTCAACTTTTTTATTTTTGGATACGCTGGCCGCTTTTTTCAGATCCAGTTCCATATCCACAGGGATGCAGAAAACATTGATCCCCGTTTTATCTCCTCTCGTTACTAGGGTCTTGAACACCTGCTCCGGTGCCATGCCCACCTGTTCCGCCGCATGGAGTCCCGAAAGGTTCGATTCATCATATTCATATTCCGCTGTGCGGTAAGGGATGCCCGCCGCTTCCAGCAGACGCATCACGTTGGTCTTTGTCATGAAAAGCACCTTCTTAGTCGTCCAGGATGATAAAGCTGTAGTCTACCCCTGTCCGCTCCATAAAATAATTCTTTGCCGCAATATCAGAGCTTACCTGCTGTGCCACCCAGTAATCACCGGCACGGTATGCCGCATAGCGTCTGCCGTCGGTCATACGGAAATATGCACAGTCTGCCGTTGCACACTGATACCAGATTTCGCTCTTGCTGGAGATAAACTGATTGCTGAACAATGCAGCCACTGCGCCGCCCTGTTCCCGCTTCACATAGCTTCTCCAGGAAGCCAGATTATATTTCGGCAGCACATCCACATTGAAATCAGGCACCAGACGGTTGATGGAAGTCACAGGATACGCATCCATCTGCACATTGGAATAGATGACCTCCCAAAAATTATTGTCATTTTTCAGCACATACTGCTTGATGGCAGAAGTATCTGCCGTAGTAGAAAATGTAACCACTGCGTATTTGTTGTCTTTGCGGATCTCCCGAACGAAAAAGTCCTCAAACTTCCCTTCATACAGGCAGATATAGTTCAAAATACGACCATACTCCGCAGAAGCGGAAGACAACCGCACCACAGAGCCATGGCTCTGATTATATTTCGCCAACAGCTTGCCATAGCTTGCTTCAGAGATCTGCCCCGCCTTCCCGGAGGGAGAAGCCAACAGATATTTCCCATTCTGCTTCACTGCAGCAAATACACCGAAATTCATACTGTCGGAAGGCACATTGGCACCATCATATGCCGCTAGGTCACTGCCTTCGATGAGCAGGATCTCAAATCCTGCCGTATCCAGACCATTCTGCAGATATCCTTCCTTCACCAGCATGGCAGGGGTTATGTAACAGCCATCATAATAGCCGTAAAGCTTGCCGTTTTTGCTCATCCAGCCCCGTTTCGGGCCATTGATCTTATAATCTTGCTGCGCCGCCGCCGCAACCGCCGTCAGCGTCTCGTACTGCTTGGAAGTCTCACTCTGCCAGAAGGGTTTGGACTGGGTCGTCTGTTTTTTCGTATCCGTCTTTGTTTCTTCTTTTTCCTCGTCCTCTGTCCTTTCCTCGTCCCCCTCGGGTATATCTTCCTTTCCGCCGGGCACGATGATCTCTGTGGTATGGCCGTCCTCCTTTTCCTCCTGCACAGGAGTATTGGCCTGCTCCGCACCGCCGAAATCACAACCGCTGGTCATTAAAATACAAATTCCCAAAAGAAGACTGAGAAACCGACATCTTTTATTCCCCACGATAATCATCCTCTTTGTCTTTGATCGCTTCATAAACAGAAAGCAGTTCTTCCTTGTGGGCATCCAGAATATCTGTCAGCTTCTGTTCCATCACATCCTGTTCCTCTGCGAAGGGGAAGGTCACCACCCAAACGGGGTCGTAATGCCCATCTTCCTCTTCGATGGAATCCACCAGTGCGCCCACGGTTTCTGTATCATAATAATCATATACTGCGTCGTATTCCCAATCCTGCAGTTCTCTTTCACAGGTCAGACGCATCTCGACTTTCTTTTCTTCGCCTTCTGCATAAATATTGAAGATCAGCTCGCCGTTTTCAGAAATAGAGTAAGCCCCCAGTTCCTTTTCCAGAAAGCCTGTTTCCTCATCCTTCAGCATGATTACGATTACTGTTTCTTCCATATATGATCTCCTTATATTCATCGATATATATAGTTCTCTATCTTGTGATTATACTACAAAAAACCACATGATGCAACAAATCCCACCCGATTACAGGACTTACTAGATATCTGACGGAAAAAATTAAGATTTTGTTCCCCATTATTTTTTAATTTCAGGGTAAGGGATAAATTCCTTTGGCGGGTCAGGATGTTCCCCAATGGATTTTTCCATCCAGACCATCCCCAGCCACTGCCCCAACTTATAGGCGCAGTCGGTGAATTTTCCCACCTGCTGATAACCCATAGCTTGATGAAAAGCGATGCTGTGGGGGTTTGGATAGGCGATGCAGGCATTCACATTCTGCACGTTCTGCTTCCGCAAAGCTTCTTCCAAAGCAGTATAGAGCAGCTTTCCGATGCCCTTTCCTCTTTCGTCCATTTTCAGATAGACCGTTGCCTCTGCCGACCAGATATAGGCCCTTCTGGCATGGAAAGAAGAAGCATAGGCATAGCCAAGGATCTTCCCATCCTCCACCGCCGCAAAATAAGGATAGCGTTCCAGTGTATTGCGGATGCGCCCACGGAATTCCTCCAGAGAAGGCACATCATATTCATAAGTCACCGTAGTTTCTGTCACATAGGGGGCGTAAATCCCAAGCAGTTCCTCTGCATCCCCTTCCGTCACAGGTCTGATAATGATTTCTCCCATACTCTCTCTCCTTTCTTTTGTTTTTCTGATTGTACTCTTTTTTCTCTTCCTTGTCATTAAAAAAAGCCTTGGAGATTCTATCCCCCAAGGCTTTTTTTACGCTTTGATGGTCGTTGTGGCTTCAACCAACGCAAAGGCTTCTTTATTGACGCCGCAAATGGGGCAGACGTAATCCTCCGGCAAGTCCTGCCATTCCGTCATCTCAGGGATGCCGGTTTCCGGTTCACCCTTTGCTTCATCATAAATATAGTCACAGGTATTACATTTGTATTTTTTCACCCATACCACTCCCTTCTTAAGGAAAGTATGACCCAAAAAAACTGTTTTATCCTTCTTTCAGAATATCCTGTAAAAAGCTTTCCGCTTCAAAATTCGCATCCAGCCCCAGATAATCGGAAACGGTCTGCCCTAGGTCTGCGAAAGTCTTTCTCACGCCCAAGTCAACGCCTTCCCTGATATGCTTGCCGTATACCAGCAGTGGTACATATTCTCTGGAGTGGTCTGTACTGGGTGTGGTAGGGTCACAGCCATGGTCTGCCGTAATGAACAGAATATCCTCTTCCTTCATCTGCGCCATGATCTCCGGCAGCTTCCCATCGAAATATTCTAGTGCAGACGCATAACCCTCCACATCGTTTCTATGGCCATAGATCATATCCGTGTCCACCAGATTGGTAAACAAAATGCCTTCAAATTCCTCTTTGGCATACTGGATGGTCTTTTCGATGCCGTCATTGTTGTTTGTGGTATGGTCTGTACGGGTCATGCCGCGGTGTTCGAAAATATCTTCTATTTTGCCCACTGCCGTCACGTTCATTCCCTTTTCTTTTGCCAGATCCAGAATGGTCACACCGGTAGGCTCCAGGGAAAAGTCTCTTCTATTTTTGGTACGGGTAAACGCGCCGTTTTCGCTGCCAATAAAGGGTCTGGCAATGACACGGGCCACGCCATATTCCCCCGTCAGGATCTTTCTAGCCTTTTCGCAGATTTCGTACAGCTTTTCCACAGGAATGATCTCTTCATGGGCTGCAATCTGGAACACGCTGTCCGCAGAAGTGTACACGATGGGATATCCCGTTTTCATGTGTTCTTCCCCCAGCACATTGATGATTTCTGTGCCCGATGCGGAATAGTTCCCCAATGTTTTTGTGCCGATGGCTGCTTCAAAAGCATCCATGACTTCTTTGGGAAAGCCGGTTTCCGTATAGGTAGGGAAAGGCTTTGCCGTGATGATGCCTGCCATTTCCCAGTGGCCTGTGGTGGTATCCTTGCCGATAGATCTTTCCCCCATCTTACCAAAAGCCCCCTTGGGTGCATCCACTTTGCCCAACAGTTCGATATCTTCCCCCTGAATATTGCCCAAGCCAAGGGCGCAGAGATTTTTCAAATTGGTCTGAGGTCTTGCTTTTTTGATGTTTACCAGCGTATTGCTGCCAACATCGCCGAATTTCGCCGCATCAGGCAGTTCCCCGATGCCCACGCTGTCCAGCACGATAATGATCGCTCGTTTCATATGCTCAATCCTCCTGTCTGATGATTTTCCAAATCAGCGGCGGCTGCTTTGCCAGCTGTTTTTTCTCGATGGTAATTGCTTCTTTCAGGAAAGCCGTAGCAGAACGGCATTTTTCCTCACTTTTACTATATACGATAGCAAGAGTATCTCCTGTTGCAATTGCATCACCTGTACGTTTTTTCATCACAATGCCGGCGCCAAAGTCCAAGGGCTGTCCCTTGAACATACGTCCTGCCCCTGTTTCCTGAGACGCTCTGCCGATGCGTGCCGTATCCATACGGGTGATGTACCCGTCTTTTTCTGCCTTTACCTCCAGCTGCACAGGGGACAAAGGCAGTAATTCGTAGTTGTCAATGATATGCACATCGCCCCCCTGCTGTGCTAGCAATTCTCTGAATTTGGCAAGTCCCTTGCCGTTTTTGATCTGCTCCAGCAAAAGGGTTTTGCCCTCTTCTTCCGTCTCCACTCTTCCTGCCAGCAGCAGCATATTCGCCCCCAGAATCAGGGAAACCTCCAACAGATCGCCGCCAACGTTGCCCTTCAGCACCTCCATGGCTTCTATCACTTCTAGGCTGTTGCCGATATACATGCCCAGGGGCTGATCCATGCCGCTGATGACTGCCGTCACCTTTCTGCCAACGTGCCTGCCCATATCCGCCATGGTAGTTGCCAGCCGTTCCGCGCTTTCCAAATCCTTCATGAATGCACCGCTGCCGCATTTTACATCCAGCACGATACCATCTGCCCCTGCCGCGATTTTCTTGGACATGATGCTTGCCGCAATCAATGGAATACTGTCTACTGTCCCGGTTACATCCCGCAGGGCATAAAGCTTCTTATCTGCAGGGGTCAGGTCGTCGGTCTGGCTCATCAGCACAATGCCGCTTTCCCTGCCAAAGCGCAGAGCTTCTTCCTCCGTCACATCCACCCGAAAACCAGGAATGGATTCCAGCTTATCAATGGTGCCGCCAGAAAAGCCAAGGCCCCGTCCACTCATTTTTACCACAGGCACCCCAACGGAAGCCACCAGAGGAGCTAAAATCAGGGTTGTCGTATCTGCCACGCCGCCGGTGCTGTGCTTATCCACCTTGAACCCCTCCACCGAGGACAGGGCGAACATACCGCCAGAGTGGGCCATTTCCATGGTCAGGTGGGCAGTTTCCTCCGCATCCATGCCATTGAGCAAGATCGCCATCAGCAGGGAGGAAATCTGATAATCGGGCAAAGAACCATCTGTCACGCCTTTTACAAAAAACGCAATTTCTTCCTTTGTCATTTTTTTGCCGTCTCTTTTCTTAATAATGATATCCACAAAATTCATAAGGAATCCTCCTTCCGAATATAAAATCCATATCACGGTAACATAAGTCTACCACAAAAAGTTATAAATTACGATACCTTTGCGTTAGTCTTTCTTCCAACAAAAAAAGACCGCTCCAAGGAACGATCTCTCTTCATTCATATTTTTATCAGCAGGTTGCACCACCAACCACATTCAGGCCAAGGATCTCTGCCTTCTTTGCCAACAATTCATTCCCCAGCAATATTTCCTGGGCTTTGTCGAAGCCGATACGTTCAATCGTATCTGCAAAACGTTCGCCGGGTTTACCTTCGGAACGGAACAACAGGATCGCTTTTTCTACTGTATCCAACACTTCCTGTTTCTCTGTGAAAATATTATCCAGCATCTTGCCGTGAGCCACTTTCTTGCCCCAACGACCGCCAACATATACTTTATAACCATATTCCCCTTCATCATTACAATGGAAAGGACATTTGCCTACACAGCGACCGCAGTGGTTGCACAGTTCTTCATTGATGACCAGTTTGCCGTCTGCATCTCTTGTAGCAGCATGGATCGGACAAGTTGATTCAATCTGACATTTTTTGCAGGAACGGCACTGATCTGCATGATACTGAGGCACACGGGCACCAACAATGCCCAAGTCGTTCAGGTCGGGTTTGACGCAGTTATTAGGGCAGCCACCTGTTGCGATTTTGAATTTATGAGGCAATGCCACATTATGATAGCCATTGAAGAAACGTTCGTGGATTTCCTCGCTCAGTGCATAAGTGTCATACAGACCATACTGGCATGTTGTGCCTTTGCAGGAAACGATGGGACGTACCTTACTGCCTGTGCCGCCTGTTGTCAGTCCAGCTTTCGCCAGATGGGCACGGAATGCATCGATATCATTATAGTCGATACCGGAAACTTCCACTGTCAGGCGTGTTGTCATCATCATCTTGCCATCCCCATACATTTTTGCGGCTTCTGCGATGGCTGCACATTCTTCTGTTGTGATGCGGCCATTGCGAGTAATCACACGACCATTGAATTTATTTGTGCCCTTATGCTGCAAAAAGCCCAGGCCTTTTATACGTTTGATATCTTCGGGGCTCAGGGTGCAGACTTCTGCCGCCGGGGCTTCTGTTTTACCTTCCAGTTTATTGATGAAGCCTTCCAGGGCTTCTGCGGCTAGTTCTACAGCAGCGACGCAGCGTTTTTCCTCTGTCTTGTATTTTGCTGCCAGAGGTGCACATTCCGTTGTGCCGCAGGCCATTTTTTCTTCAAAAACAGGAACGAACGCAGCACACAGCTCCTTCAGATCCTCTCTCTCTATATACATACGGCTCAATACACCAATGGCACCAGAAAGGGCACCGCAGGTACCGCCCATACCCATACCGGTACGGAAGCCCACAAACAGCTTGATCGCATCTTCTGCCATCCCTAGGCTGTATACATCGTTGGCTGCCATCAAAATCGCTTCGGCACAGCTTTTATCCAATGTACCATAGTAGTAAGCAGCTTTTTCTCTCAGCATTGTTACTCCCCCTTTATCCTCTTGCGTTTATCCTCATTAACCTAAAAATTTTACAATATTAAATACATTGACGGCCATAATCAACACCATCACTCCCTCCAGACAAATGGTAGCCTGTCGGTTATTGATCTTTTTGTTCATTCTTCTGCCGGCTTCGCTGCCCAGAATTCCCAAAACCATCATCCCTGCCAGCAGGAGGGGGTCAAACTGGGAATACCGCTGCCCCAAACCGTTTTCAGTGTGCTTGTCAGCTGACTGAGCAAAACAATGAAAAGACTGTTCTGTGTAGCTTTCTTCGCGGGCATGGAAAAATAATAACTCAGTACAGCCACATTGAAAGGCCCGCCGCCGATACCAAGAAAGGACCCCAGCACCCCCAGCAGCAAACCAATGATCAGACGAAACGCCTGGGATGTCACATACCGGCTTTGGATCTTGTCCTTTTTCAAGGTATAGATCAGTGTCGCCAATGTTGCGGCGAAAAGCAGCGCTGCCTGCACGCCGCCAGCCATATCCTGATCGGCAAAAAGCCCCGATACCATGGAAAACAGCTGTTTGCCCAAAATACCGCCTATGGAAGCCCCAATGGCTAAAACCACCCTGGTCTTAAATTCCAACACTGATTCTTTTTTAACGATATCTTTCCCAACACTCCAAAAGGTCATGGCAATAACCGTGCAGCCTGATAAAAAAGTGATGGTGGAGACAGACATGAGTCCTGTCGCATCCAGTACAGGCTTGATGATGATGCCGCCGCCCATACCGCCGATGGTTCCGATAAAGCAGGCGAAAAATGTAACGATACCGCAGAACAGTAACATTTTCCTGCACTCCTTCCAATAAAATGACTTTCTGCTTGTCATTATATGCCCTTCTATTTAATAAGTCAATATTATTGATAATTAAATAACAATAACATTAAATTATTGATTTATAATTCAGAGTTATGCTGACATTTTTCGCCATTTTTTCACAAACAAAAAAAGGATATCCATTGGGATATCCTTTGCAATCACCTTCTAATTACAGGCTGTTTACCAGTCTTGTCAGGGAAGATTTTTTTCTAGCCACTGCGTTTTTGTGGTAGATGCCTTTGATGTATGCTCTGTCGATTGCGGATACAGCGTTTTTCAGAGCTACTGTAGCTGTTTCTTTATCACCAGCGTTTACAGCAACGATTACTTTCTTCATAGCTGTTTTCACCTGAGATTTGATCATTTTGTTTCTCAGTGTTTTTTTGTTGATTACTTTGATTCTTTTCTTAGCAGATTTGATATTAGCCAATGTAATTTCCTCCTAAAAATACTTTAAATGTGGTTTTTTCTGTTCGATATTGGGGAATATCGCTCTTTCATCTTACTATTAACCACCTTTGAGGGCTTCTCCCTCCGACACGGTTTGGGGCATTTTTTCACACTCTCTCGAGCACCCCATGGTTAACTCAACGGATATATTTTACCCTATGAACAGGAATAAGTCAATGAATACTTTTCAAAACTACGAAAAAAATAAACAAAAAGCAGAAAGGCTGTGAATCCATGAAGCAGAAAAAAGAAAATTCGGTCAAACTCTCCTTCTCTGTTCGGACAGACCTTGCCATCGAAGCCCGCGAGCTGGCACAGCGTGAGGCTGCCAAAGCCGATGAGGTAGAAGGCGTAGAGGTGGAAACAGAGGAACAGGCGGAATATTCCCTCACCCATGTGCGCATCGTTTCCCCCCAGGGCAGCCAGCGCATGGGCAAGCCTATGGGCAATTATATCACATTGGAATCGGAAAAGCTAAAGGAAAATGATGTGGAATGCCACGAAAGGCTCATGGCCATTCTGGCGAAAAATATTCGTTCTCTAGCAAAGCTGAAGGAGGATGACTGCATCCTGGTGGCAGGCTTGGGCAACTGGAACATCACCCCCGATGCGTTGGGGCCCAAGGTAGTCGCCAAAATTTTAGTGACCCGCCATCTACAGGGCACTTTACCAGAGGAGATTGAGCAGACGGTACGTCCCGTTGCAGCCATCAGCCCCGGTGTCATGGGCATCACCGGCATCGAAACCGGCGAGATCATCAAGGGCATCGTGGATAAGCTACACCCCTCCCTGCTCATCGCCATTGATGCCTTGGCTGCCCGCCATTCCAAGCGCATCAACGCCGCCATCCAGATGAGTGATACGGGCGTTGCCCCCGGCGCAGGGGTCGGCAACCGGCGGATGATGCTGGATGAAGAAAGCCTTGGCATTCCCGTCATCGCCATTGGCGTGCCGACTGTGGTAGATGCCGCCACCCTCGTCAACGATACCATGGATCGCATCTTAGGGGAAATGATCCAGCAAACGGAAACGGGCAGCGAATTTTATCAGACCCTCCGCTCTCTGGAGCAGGAGGAAAAATACCAGATGATTGCTGAAATTTTAGACCCCTATACAGGAAATATGTTCGTCACCCCCAAGGAGGTGGATGCCGTGGTAGATCGTCTGGCAAATATCATCGCCAACAGCATCAATATCGCCCTCCACCCCGGCGTTACCATGGAAGATATCAATAAATATAATTCCTAAAAAAGAAAAGCCCGGACAAAAGTCTGGGCTTTTATAATATCAAAATCAGGGTTTCCAATTACATCCCGCTCATGGCTTCAATCAGCTTCAGCTTCATGGCACTCAGCTTATCGGAAAGGTCAACAGGGACGATATCGGGGTTTTTCAGACGCTTCTGTTCATCCCAAAGAGTATCCTTTTCCCTCTTGCAGTAAACCTGGATATCCATGGTTTCAGGGCATTCATAAACCTGCTTGCCATCTACGATAACGGGAACCAGCAGCTCTCTCAGGGTATAGGTGCCTGTAGGCAGCTTCATGCTCTTCCATTTTGCATTGGCATCATAGATATGCAAGTCCATATCTTCTGTAAAAACTTCATCTTCCAAGGCCAGCAGATCGGCTTTGATCTTGCCTGTCTGCTTATCGTAGATACGAACAATCTTTTTGATACCGGGGTTTGTTACCTTTTCTACGTTATTGGACAGTTTGATCTTAGGTTCGAAATCGCCGTCCTGTGTTTCTTCCGCTGCCAACTTATAAACACCGCCGAAAGCAGGGCAGTCATCGGATGTAATCAGTTTTGTACCAACGCCCCACAGGCTGATAGTAGAACCCTGCAGCTTCAGGCTGGTGATCAGGTTTTCATCCAGATCGCTGGAAGCAGAGATGATGGCATCGGGATAGCCTGCTTCATCCAGCATCTGTCTTGCACGTTTGGATAGATATGCCAAGTCTCCACTGTCCAGACGGATGCCATAGCCTTTTTCAGGCAGAGTACCTGCGGCTTTCATCTCGTCAAATACACGGATCGCATTGGGTACGCCGCTCTTCAGGGTATTATATGTGTCCACCAACAGGATACATGCGTTGGGGAACAGTTTTGCGTAAGTGCGGAATGCTGTCAGTTCATCAGGGAAACTCATCACCCAGCTATGGGCATGGGTACCCTTGACAGGAACGTTATACAGCTTGCCTGTCAGCACGTTGCTTGTTGCTGCACAGCCTGCGATAACAGCAGCTCTGGCACCCAGTGTGCCTGCATCGGGGCCCTGGGCACGGCGCAGGCCAAATTCCAAAACAGGATCGCCCTTGGCAGCGTGTACCACACGGGATGCCTTTGTAGCGATCAGACTCTGGTGATTGATGATATTCAGCAATGCGGGTTCGATCAGCTGTGCTTCGATGATGGGTGCTTTGATGCGCATCAGGGGTTCATGAGGGAATACCACTGTGCCTTCGGGAATAGCATACACCTCCCCTGTAAAGCGGAAATCCTTCAGATACGCAATGAAGCCTTCCGTGAAAATATTCAAGCTTTCCAAATATGCGATATCTTCTTCTGTGAAGTGCAGTTCGTTCAGATATTCGATTGCCTGCTGTAGCCCTGCCATAATGGCATAGCCGTTTCCGCTGGGGTTTTTTCTGTAGAACAGATCGAATACGACCTGTCTTTTATATGCGCCGGTTTCATAGTAGCCCTGCATCATAGTCAGCTCATACAAGTCTGTCAGCAGTGCAAAGTCTCTACCTTTCATTTTCAAATCTCCTTTTTTCTGGTCGACAGGGTGATGTGAGTATACTTTTTGGACACATCCTATCAAAACTTAATATTACCACAAAAAGTATATCGTATTGATTATACATATTTTTTACGGGAAAATCAAACTTTTTAAAATGTCTTTACACAAGAATTTACATATTTATCCACAATTGACCACTTCTATCCTCATTTCTACCATATCTTTCTAGAACCGTCAGTATGTTGTATACAGTAGTCATGCATACAACATACTTTTGTTTTCCGTGAAAAAAGGCTTTACAACCCATTTTCCAGATTGTATAATACACTGGTAAATACGTTAAAACACTATGAAGGAGACAGTATGTATCCTCAGCCTAAGCGCAGAGAGATGGGAAAAGGTGCGATCCCATCCTTGGGGAAGATACAGAAAATCACTCCGGAGTGGCAGACCGAACAGCTTCGCTCAGTAGACTCTGTCGTGGCCCGCGTTAAGGGAAAACATCATGATGGTGATGTCATAAGCTGGACGGCGTTTTATGCCGTCAAATCAGGTGGTACCGCGAGCTCTTTCGTCCTGTGTGGAGGAAAGAGTTTTTTTAGTTTTCGGAATAAAAAGCGGAAAAACCGCACCATCATACATACAAAAGAAGAAAAAAACAAAAGAAAAACACAAACAAAACACAAAATAACACTCGATTTTGAAAAGTATCTACTATCACTTTAAGGAGGAATTCAAATGTACGACAAAGTCCCCAATAACATGAACTTCGTCGAAAGAGAAGTACAGGTTGAAAAGTATTGGAAAGACAATGATATCTTTGGCAAAAGTATCAAAGCAAGAGAAGGCGCCCCCGTATTCACATTCTACGATGGCCCTCCCACAGCCAACGGCAAACCCCATATCGGTCACATCATCACCCGTGCCGTAAAAGACCTGATCCCCCGTTACAAAACCATGAAGGGCTACAAGGTCCTGAGAAAAGCCGGCTGGGATACCCATGGCCTGCCCGTTGAACTGGAAGTAGAAAAAACACTGGGTCTGGACGGCAAAGACCAGATCGAAGGCTACGGCGTAGAGCCCTTCATCGGCAAATGTAAAGAAAGTGTATGGACATACGAACAGGAATGGCGCTCCATGAGTGACCGTGTCGGCTTCTGGGCTGATATGGACCATCCCTATGTCACATACCATAATGAATATATCGAATCCGAATGGTGGGCACTGAAACAGATCTGGGACAAAGGTCTACTGTACAAAGGTCACAAAGTTGTTCCCTACTGCCCTCGTTGTGGCACAGCCCTTTCCTCCCACGAAGTGGCACAGGGCTATAAGGATGTAAAAGAAACATCCGCTATCGCAAAATTCAAAATGGAAGGTACAGAAAACACCTATTTCCTGGCTTGGACAACAACTCCCTGGACACTGCCCTCCAACGTTATCCTATCTGTAAACGCCAAGGAAACCTATGCAAAGGCAAAATATGAAGATTATTATGTGATCATGGCAGAAGCCCTGATGGACAGCGTTCTGGGCGAAGGCAAATATGAAGTTGTGGAAAGAATGAAGGGTGCTGAACTGGAATACGTGAAGTATGAACCCCTGTTCTCCTTCCAGCCTCACGGCGAAGAGTTCAAAGGCTATTTCGTAACCTGTGACGATTACGTTACACTGACAGATGGTACCGGTATCGTTCATACAGCTTATGCGTATGGTGAAGACGACTATCGTGTATGTAAAAAATACGACGTTACATTCTATCAGAATGTAGATACAACCGGTCACCTGACTTCTCTGGCTGGTCCCTTCGAAGGCCTGTTTGTGAAAGATGCTGACCCCGTTGTTCTGAAATATATGGAAGAAAACGGCACACTGTTTGCCGCTCTGCCCTTCGAACATAACTATCCTTTCTGCTGGAGATGTGACACACCTCTGCTGTACTATGCAAGAAGCACATGGTTCATCAAAATGACAGCGTTGAGAGATAACCTGGTTCGCAACAACAGAACCATCAACTGGTATCCCGATAACATCAAAGAAGGCCGTTTCGGCAACTTCCTGGAAAACGTAATCGACTGGGGTCTGTCCCGTGAAAGATACTGGGGTACACCACTGCCTATCTGGGAATGTGAATGTGATCACAGACACACCATCGGCAGTATTGCCGAACTGAAGGAAATGTCTCCCGACTGCCCTGAAAATATCGAACTGCACAAACCCTTCATCGATGCGGTACACATCACCTGCCCTCAGTGCGGCAAGCTGATGACACGCGTTCCCGAAGTAATCGACTGCTGGTTCGACAGTGGTTCCATGCCCTTTGCACAGTGGCACTATCCTTTTGAAAACAAAGAAATCTTCGATGAAAACTTCCCTGCGGACTTCATCTCCGAAGCTGTTGACCAGACCCGTGGCTGGTTCTATACCCTGTTGGCAGTCAGCACACTGCTCTTCGACTGTGCCCCCTTCAAGAACTGTATCGTTCTGGGCCATGTACAGGATAAAGACGGCCAGAAGATGTCCAAGCACAAAGGCAACGTTGTGAACCCTTGGGATGCACTGAACAAACAGGGTGCCGATGCTGTTCGCTGGTACTTCTACGCAAACTCCGCTCCTTGGTTGCCTTCTCGTTACTACGATGAAGCCGTATCCGAAATGCAGAGAAAATTCATGGGTACACTGTGGAACACCTACGCATTCTATATTCTGTATGCGGAAATCGACCAGTTCGACCCTACAAAACATGCGCTGGAATACGATAAACTGGCTCCCATGGACAAATGGATCCTGTCCAAACTGCAGACACTGAATAAATATGTGGACGAATGTCTGGACGGCTATAAGCTGACAGAACCCGCCCGTGCTATGGTAGATTTCCTGGATGACCTATCCAACTGGTATGTAAGAAGAAGCCGTGAACGTTTCTGGGCAGAAGGCATGGAACAGGACAAGATCAATGCTTATATGACTCTGTATACTGTTCTGGAAACCATGGTAAAACTGGCTGCTCCTTTCACACCTTTCATCACAGAAGAAATCTACAACAATATGGTGAAGAAGGTAGACGCAAATGCGCCCGAATCTGTTCACCTGTGCGATTGGCCCGCATACCATGAAGAATGGGTAGACGCTGATCTGGAAGAAAATATGGACTTCGTACTGAAAGTGGTTGTAGAAGGCCGTGCGGCTAGAAACGCCAGCGCAATGAAGAACAGACAGCCTCTGGCTATGATGTATGTAAAAGCAGAACAGACACTACCCGAAGCGTTCTGCGATATCATCAAAGAAGAATTGAACGTAAAAGCAGTTACTTTCACAGACGATGTAGAAGCTTTCACAACATATACCTTCAAGCCTCAGCTGAGAACACTGGGTAAGAAATACGGCAAGCTGGTGCCCGCTATCGGTGCTTATCTGAAAGAAGTAGACGGCTCCGCATTCATGGCAACTCTGCGCGCAGAAGGCAAAGCTTCCTTCACTGTAGACGGCAGCGAAGTTGTTCTGGAAATGGATGACGTACTGATTGATACAGCAGAAAAAGACGGCTTTGTATCCTCCGGCGATACCAACCTGACCGTCGTTCTGGATACCAACCTGACACCTGAACTGGTAGAAGAAGGTTTCGTTCGTGAAATCATCTCCAAGGTGCAGACCATGCGTAAAGAAGCTGACTTCAACGTAACAGACCGTATCCGTGTTTACCACGACGGCAATGGGAAGATCGCAGAGATCCTGGCTGCAAACAACATCGGGGCCGACGTTCTGGCAGAAGAAGTTGTTGCAGGCAAAGGCGGCGAACTGAGCAAAGAATGGAATATCAACGGTGAAAAAGTAACTCTGGGCGTAGCTCGTGTTTAATCCGTAAAAATCCAATAAAAATAACCCCCGGAAAATTCCAGGGGTTTTCTTTTTTCAGACCGTGGGGGGGTACCACCCCACTTCCCCACTGGGGTATAATACCCCAGACCCCTAAGCAGGAGTTTGGGGACGGCGTCCTCAAGGTTTTACTCGCCAAATTTCTGAGTTGCATCCTTCAGCATATCTCTGATAGGCAGGTTGTAAGGGCATCTCTTTTCACAAGCCCCGCATCCGATACAAGCACTTGCCTTCACGGGCATTGCGGCGTATCTGTCCTTCGCCCAGTCCCCCAGACCATATCTGTCCAGATACCCCTGAAACAGGAATACATTGGGAATACTGATGCCAACGGTGCAAGGAGCGCAATAGTTGCATCTGCGGCAGAAATTGTTGCCCAGCTGGCTTCTGATTTCCTCCATCTTCGCCAGTTCTGCTTCGCTGAGGGGTGTCTTATCCTCGCAGGCCGCCAGATTCTGGTCAATCTCCTTCAGGTCGAACATACCGGGGATCACAACAGTTACATCAGGGTTTGCACAGATGAAACGGATTGCCAGTGCGGCATCCTCAATGGCACCACCTGCCAAAGGTTTCATCGTGATAAAGCCAATGTTCTTTTCCGTGCATTTTTTGATCAGTTCCGCCGCCTGTGTTTCCACGATGTTGTAAGGGAACATGACGGTTTCTACCCAATCCAGTTCCAGTGCCTTTTCAAATACTTCCAGAGAATGGGCAGTCACACCGATATGACCGATCTTGCCGGCTGCCTTTGCCTCCTGCAAAGCTTCCAACGCACCGCCTGCCGCAATGACCTGTTCCAGCTGCTCCATATTAGGGTTATGTACCTGATACAGGTCGATATGGTCTGTACGCAGGTTGCCCAGGCTGATGTCGATATCCTTCGCCATAGCTTCCTTTGTACGGGACATGCTCTTTGTCGCCAGCACAAATTTGTCACGCAGACCTTCCAGGGCTTCCCCCAGATAAGCTTCGCTGACGGTATAGCCTCTGGCGGTATCGATATAGTTGATGCCCTTTTCCGCCATGGCCTTCACCAATTCTCTTGTCACAGAGGCATCTACCCTCTGGATGGGGATGCCGCCAAAACCCATACGGGAAATTTTCAAACCTGTTTTACCAAGGGTTACATATTCCATTCAAACTCCTCCTTATATGTAAAAAATCCTCATAATTCTCTATTGTAAGGATAGCACGAAAATAAAAACATGGCAACACTCATCTTCCCATAAGAAAAGCCCGCACCGGACGGGCTGTCATTCACCAACTTCTTTTGCAAAATCGATGAGTTTTTTATATTTTTCTTCGAACAGGCTATTCTTCATATAAACGTAATTGAATTCCCGATAAATTTCAAAATCCTCGATCTCCAGCTGCACCAGGCTGCCCTCCTCCAGTTCCTGTTTGAACATAGGATAATAGGAAAAAGTGATTCCCAAATTCGCCTTCACCAGTTCCTTGATGGCGATAAAATTGCTGATCTCCTGCACAGAAGGAAAGCTACCAATGGTGAAATCCAAATCTCCTTTTTCCAGCATGTGCAGCAGATTTTTCGTATTATCCACATGCAGATGCAGGCGATGCTGGGGATTTTCCCGCAGGAATCCGCTCATAACGGATGGAAAAACAAATTCCCCAATGGTTTTTGTGGCACCGATCCGCAGGTGGATCTCCTCTTCCTCCGTTCGTGCCATTTCCTTCTGGATGCCAATCTCGTTGGCTACCATTTCCGATGCCAAACGGCGCAGCAATTCGCCCTTTTCCGTCAGCTTCAGCAGTTTCCCCGTATAGGAAAACAAACGACAGCCGTAATGCTCTTCCAGATAACGGATATGCTGGGTTACGGCAGGCTGGGTGATGTGCAATGCCTCCGCCGTTTTGGTATAATTCATTTTTTCACATAGCTTTAAAAATGTCAGGATGCGATTATCCAGCATCGGTTTCCCTTCTTTCTGAAAAAGCACCGCCTTTCAGCGGCCTCTTATTCCGCCATATTCAATACTTCTGCACTCTTTGCTTCCGCAGGAATCATAATTTCCCCTACAGCATTGAAGTCACTGCAGACCATAGAAACACTGGCCTTTGCGATGGAAATGGCATAGTCTGTTTCTGTTTCGCCCACAGCCTCCATAGCTGCATCCACGATCTTCTGCATCATTTCTGTCAGGTCCATTTTATATTTCAGCACATAGCCCTCTGCATCGATCCACATAGCGATCGGCAGATCGCCCATATCTGCATACATAGCCTGCAGCTGTTCCTCTGTCACGCCCATGCTGGCAGCAGAATCCGCTGCACCACTGTCCATGATAGCTTTCTCCATAGCCTCACCGGCAATGACCCCTTCGATCTTTGTGGTCTTTGTGCCATTGATGGTCTCTTCGCCGCTGGCTTTGAAGGACTGGATATTATTCAGATACAGTTCCATATTCTGTTCCGCATTATACTGTCCCAGATCCCCCAGCTCCATGGTCTGTGCATACCATGTATCCGCAGAATACATATAAGTCATCAGCTTGCCTTCTACTTCTTCCGCATACATCTGCATCTGTTCCATTTCGGAACCATCCTCCATAATCACAGATAGATCCATCTGCATCTGCAAAGGATTCTGCTTTGTCTGGATATTGGCTACGCTGGTAGTTTCCATCACTTCATCGCCCAGGGTCATATCCATTTCCATGGTCATTTCTGCCGCCATGCTTTCTATCGCCGCCATAGTCTCCTGAGACTTTTCCAGCAGAGCTTCCACCTCTGCCGTATCCATGGTGCTACTGCAGCCCGCTGCGGAAAGCGCCAGAATGGCAGTCATCACTGCCACAAAAATTTTCTTGCTCCATTTCATCATACATACCTCCTAAATCTGACTTTTCGAAATCTCATTTTTATTTTACTATATTTTCTAAAAACTTTCTTTTACAATCGTCTTAAGATTTCCCTTTCTTCTGCTTCTCTTTCATATTTTCCTGCCCGCCGGTGCAATAAGGGAACAGAAAGCATTCCTCACATTTGGGTCTGCGGGCAATACAGATCTTTCTGCCGTGGGCGATCATCTGGGTATTGATATCGATCCATTTTTCCTTGGGAACGATCTTCATCAGGTCAAATTCGATTTTCACAGGGTCTTCGTTTTTTGTCAGCCCCAGAAGGTTGGAGACCCGCTTCACATGGGTATCTACCACCACGCTGGGAATGCCATACCAATTTCCTCGGACAACATTGGCCGTCTTTCTGCCCACCCCCGCAAGGCTTGTCAGGGCATCGATATCGGAGGGCACCTCCCCGTCGTATTCCGAAAGGAGCTTCTGACAGCAGGCAATGATATTTTTCGCCTTATTATGGTAAAAGCCTGTGGAATGGATATCCTGCTCCAATTCCTTCAGGTCTGCTTCCGCAAAATCCTGAATAGATGTATATTTCTGGAATAAATCCCTCGTCACGATATTCACCCTGTCGTCGGTGCATTGAGCAGACAGCATGGTGGCGATCAAAAGCTGCCATGGGTTTTCATGGTTCAGATAGCATTTCGTGGGGCCGTAATGCTCCTGCAGCAGCTCTAAAATAATATTTACTTTCTCTTTTTTTGTCATTCTTTCCGACTCCTTCCCGAAGGGAGACTATTTCCCGAAATTTCCCGAGAAATATTTCCCTTTATCCGATTTGCCGTAAAACCAGCTTGCTTTTTGCAGAGAAATAGCAGTACAGCAAAGCTTATCGCAAATTTTCTGTGTCTTTCTTCCATCCTACCAAACCTGCCCCGCTTTTGCAACATACGCTTTTTTCCTTCATTGACAAACCCCATTTCCTATACTATCATGGAAAAAGACAAAAGAAAGGGGGAGTTAGTAATGGAACAAAACATCTTGAAAAAGGCCGCATTGAAATCCACAAAAAAACGCCAGATGCTGCTGTTCCTGCTGGAAAAACAAGCCCGCCCCATGACAGCAGAAGAGCTGCACGAAGCAGCCAACATTATCCTACCCATGAATGTATCTACCGTATATCGCACCCTGAACACCCTAACGGAAAAGGGATTCCTCATCCGTTCCGTGCGACAGGACGGCAAGGCATATTATTCCCTGCGAAAAAAAGACCACTACCATCGTCTGGTCTGCGACCTTTGCGGCAAGGTCATCCCCATCGACACCTGTCCCCTCAGCGAGTTGGAGGAAACTTTGCAGGAAAAAACTGGCTTCCGCATCACCGGTCATTCTCTGGAATTTACCGGCCTTTGCCCGGAATGTGCCGAAAAAACAAAACTCTGAAAAATAAGTGAAGCAGAATGTTTGTAAGCATTCTGCTTTTTCTTTCCTTATTCCACCTGCAACCCGGTAGTATCATACATCACACGGGCATGATTTTTCCGCAGAAGCTGCTTTTCCACGGTTTCTCCCGTTTTCTTATCAATCTTGGTACGATAGACCTCCCCTACCCGATACACAATCCCATCTTCCCGCACAAACCTTTCCTGCTCCGTTTCGATATGATAGCTAAACTCCATAGGCTGGCTGCAGCGCAGTTCTCCCCTCAAATGGGTATCATCCACTGCAATCAGCAATTGATAGGTTTTATCTGTACCATTATAAAAGCGATAATCCAGATAATTATAGAATATGGAGATGCCTGTGCCAAAGGGCACCTGCCGCCCAAAATCGGGAAACAGATCAAATCCATCATGGTGATGATGCTCCACGATCTCCAAGTCCGAATGCAGCACCATCCAATGGATCAGGTTCGTAAACTGGCACATGCCGCCTCTGCCGCTCCACTCTCTCCCCCCTTCAACACCAATCCTTCCTGATACCCCTTTTTCGCCGTAGTATTCCCCACCAGCTTCCAAAAAGAAAAGGTCTCTCCCGGGCGAATCAGAATATGAGATATCTTTGTCGCCGCAATAGCAATATTCTTGGCTTTGTTTTCCTGCAGACGCAGGTCAACATTTCCCAATGTCCTGCGGATCAGCGACCCGTGACGATAAATCGTTATCGGCAGGGGCTGTCCTTTCTCTTCTGCCAGTGTCTGTTTCGTAATCATGTCCTTTAGCCGCCGCTGCATTCTGTTTTTCTCCACAGAAATGCGATAAGCCGTTGGCGAAAGCTGACAAAATAATTTTCTTCCCATATCCATTCTCCCTTTCTTTTTTCAATATAGCATAAAAGAAGAAAAATTTGGATATTTTCTGAAAACCTTATGCTTTTCGTAAGAAATAAGCTCCATGACGAAAAAAAGCTCTTTTTGTTCCCGTTGGAAGAAATTGCATTTGCTTAATTATTACAAAAATGTTAATATTATTACGTAATCGCGATACAAATTATTAATAGGAGGTTAACAATTATGTGCAATTTTGATTTCACTTCCATTCTGGAAATTCTGCGTCAGCTGTGTGGTTTCGGCTGCTAATGATAAAAAAGACCCTGCTTTTGCAGGGTTCTTTTTTATTCCGCCCAGCGTCCCAATTTGCGGAATCGCTGATACCGTTCTTCCGAAAGGGTTTTTCCATCTTTTTTAGAATAGCCCTTCAAATCCAGAATCAATTTTTCTTTCACGCCTTCGCACATAGCTCCAAAATGCTTGAAATCTTCCTTGATGATCTCTTCGGCTACGCCAAATTCCACCATATCCTCCGCCGTGATGCGCAGACATTCTGCCGCATCGGGTGCCAGCTTGGCATCCTCCCACAGGATACTGGCACAGCCTTCCGGGGAAATGACAGAAAATACCGCATTTTCCAGCATATACAACTTATTCGCCACAGAAAGACCCAAGGCGCCGCCGCTGCCGCCTTCCCCGATGACAATGGTGATGACAGGTGTTTCCAGCGCCATCATCTGCATCAGGTTATCGGCAATGGCCTGACCCTGCCCCCGTTCTTCCGCTTCTTCGCCGCAGAAGGCGCCGGAGGTATCTACAAAACAAATGATGGGCCGATTGAATTTTTCTGCCTGCTTCATCAACCGCAGAGCCTTCCGATAGCCTTCCGGCATAGGGCAGCCGAAGTTACATTTGATACGTTCTTCCAAATCTCTGCCTCTTTCGATGCCAATAAATGTGGCAGAAATTTCGCCCAGCATACCGATACCCCCGATGATGGCCGCATCATCTGCATATTTTCTGTCCCCATGCAGCTCTGTCCGTTCTGTAAACAGCTTCTCGATATAGGAACGGGCCGTAGGGCGGTTCTGGGCACGGGCGGTCTGCAATTTCTGATATGCTTTCATCATTCCAGCCCCCCTTTTCTGTTATGCTGCCGCAAAAGCTTTTCCAAAGTACCCCGCAGCTCCGTTCTGGGAACGATGGCATCTACGAAGCCATGCTCCAGCAGGAATTCTGCCTTCTGGAAATCATCGGGTAGCTTTTTCTTTGTGGTCTGCTCGATGACCCTGCGTCCTGCAAAGCCAATGGTAGCATTGGGCTCGGAAAGGATGATATCCCCCAGCATGGCAAAGCTGGCTGTAACACCACCGGTGGTAGGGTCTGTCAGCACGGTGATGTATAGACCGCCCCCTTTGCTGTGGTAATCCACTGCGCCGCTGGCTTTTGCCATCTGCATCAGGGAAAGGATACCTTCCTGCATACGGGCGCCGCCGGAAGCCGTAAAGCCCACCACAGGCAATTCCTGTTCCGCCGCGTATTCAAACAATCTGGCAATTTTCTCCCCAACGACAGAACCCATACTCCCCATCATAAAACCAGGCTCCATAACGAAAATGGCGCAGGGCTGGCGGCGGATGGTAGCCCTGCCGCAAATGACACCTTCTTCTTCCCCAGAGGCTGCCCTGTCTCTGTCCATCTTATCCTGATAGCCGGGAAATTCCAGAGGGTCGATGGTTTCAATATTCATAAACAGTTCCTGAAAGCTATCCTTATCGAACAGGGCTTTGATCCTCGTTCTTGCGCCAATGCGGAAATGGTATCCGCAATGGGGGCAGGTGGCTTTATTTTTTGCGATGGCCCGCTTTGTTTCAAAGGATTTGCATGCAGGACAACGTACCTTCTCTTCAAATGTTGTTTTTGGCGTAATACCGCCTTTTTCCAATGTATTTTTGGACTTGCGAAAGTAACCTATAATGTTACTCATTTATCTCACGTCCTTTTTTAAAATATCTGGCAAAATGAGGGTGTCATACTCGCCCTTTTGAAATGCCTTGCTGCGTACCAGCCGCAGCTGATCTTCAATATTCGTCTCCACTCCAACAATGACCATTTCGCAAAGAGCTGCTTCCATCTTACGGATTGCTTCTTCACGGGTATTGGCATGAACGATCAATTTCCCCAGCATGGAGTCATAAAAAGGTACCACTTGGCAATCCTGCATCAATGCTGTATCAAAATGCACTCTGCCGCCACCGGGGATATGCAGGAAATCCACCTTCCCCGTGGAACGGGCATTGATCCGACATTCGATGGCATGGCCATGCAGGTGAATCTCCTCCTGGGTCATATCCAGAGGCACCTGGCAGGCAATACGAATCTGCCATTTTACAATATCCACACCGCTGATCTCTTCCGTGATGGGGTGTTCCACCTGCAGACGAGTATTCATTTCAATAAAATAGAACTGCCCATCTGGGGCCAGCAGAAATTCCACCGTACCCGCATTGGTATAGTTTGCCGCTTTTGCCGCTTTGATGGCTGCTTCCATCATTTTTTGGCGAATTTCTTCCGTCATCACAGGGCTGGGAGTCTCTTCCAGCACCTTCTGTTTATTCAGCTGCAAAGAGCAGTCTCTTTCCCCCAGGCAGAGGATATTCCCTTCATGATCTGCCAGCACCTGCATTTCTACATGTCGCACAGAAGTCAGATATTTTTCCAGAAAAACATCTCCGTTACCGAAGGCACTTTCCGCCTCTCGGGATGCGGTATAGAAAGCATCCTCCAGCTCTTCTTCCTTCCATACCACACGGATGCCTTTGCCGCCGCCGCCTGCCGTGGCTTTCACCAGCAGGGGATATCCAATGTCCTTGGCAAGACATTTTGCTTCCGCTGCATCCTGTAAAATTTCCGTACCGGGTACCACAGGCACGCCCACCTTCTGTATCAGCTGACGGGAAGCATCCTTATCCCCCATGGCAGAGATTACTTCACTCTTGGGGCCGATGAATGTGATGCCGTTTTCTTCGCACAGCTTGGCAAATTCCGGATTTTCGGAAAGAAAACCATATCCGGGATGGATGGCTTCCGCATGGGTCGCCAAGGCTGCGCTGATGATGTTTTTCTGATTTAAGTAGCTGTCCGCCGCCGCATTTCCGCCGATGCAGATACGTTCATCGGCCAAAGCAACGGGCAGGGAATTTTTATCCGCCTCAGAGTAGACAGCCACTGTCTCGATGCCCATTTCCTTGCAGGCACGGATAATACGGACTGCCACTTCCCCTCTGTTGGCAACGAGAATTTTAGAAAACATACGCCCATTACTCCTTGATGAGTGCGAAGGAAAATTCCGCACTGACACATAATTTACCGTCTACATAGCCTTTGCCTTCTGCCCAGTAAAAAGGGCCTTTATGTTTCAGCAAAGTGCATTCTGTTTCAAACACATCCCCGGGACGTACGCTGTTTTTGAAGCGCACTTTGTCCAGTCCTGTGAAGAGGGGAGTGATCCCTTCCACTTCGCCGGAAAGCAGTACACAGGCAGACTGACCGAGAATTTCGCAAAGGATGACGCCGGGCACAACGGGGTTCCCGGGGAAATGTCCCCGCAGGAAAAACTCGTCGCCACGGATGGTCTTTTTGCCGTAAGCCTTGCCCTCTCTCAGTTCCGCTTCATCAATGAGAAGCATATGTTCTCTGTGGGGCAGGAGTTTTTTGATTTCTTCCTGATTCATACTTCTTCCTCCTTTTATACAGGCAGGATACGGAGCAGCGGCTGACCAAATTCCACGATCTGCCCGTTATCTACGCAGACCGCTTCGATGGTGCCTTCCAGCTCCGCTTCAATGTTATTGAACATCTTCATGGATTCCACGATGCAAAGGACATCCCCCTTTTGCACCTTGTCGCCCACTTTAACAAAAGGCTCTGCCCCCGCCTGGGGTGCCAGATAAACTGTGCCCACCAGAGGAGATTTCTGTTCCACGCCGACTGCAGTTTCTGTTTTTTCAGGGGCTGTTTCCACAGGCATTTCCATCGCTGTTTCCACAGGGACGAAAACAGGTGTTTCCACTGCCACGGGTCTGCCACCTGCTGCTTCCAGCACGATGCGGTTATCGCCTTCTGTCAGATCCAGCTTTGTCAGCTGGTTCTTGCGCAAAATTTTTGCCAGTTCATTGATTTTATTTGTATCCATAGTCATCAATCCTTATATTTTCTAAAAGCCACACAGGCGTTATGACCGCCAAAGCCCAGAGAGGTAGACATAGCACCTTCTACTGTTGTCTGCACCGCTGTATTGGGGGTATAATCCAGATCGCAGTCGGGGTCAGCTTCCATGAGATTGATGGTAGGAGGGATAATATCCTCCTGCACCGCCAGAATCGCAGCAATGGCTTCTACTGCGCCTGCTGCCCCCAGCATATGACCTGTCATGGATTTTGTGGAGCTGATGTGTACTTTTCTTGCATCTTCTTCACCAAAGGCGTTTTTGATGGCTCTTGTTTCTGTTTTGTCATTCAGGGATGTGCCTGTGCCGTGGGCATTGATATAGATGGCTTCGGGAGAGATGCCCGAAAAGCCTTCTGCCGCAATTTTGATAGCCTTCCCGCTGGCAATGGCTTCTTCCGCAGGAGCTGTTACGTGGTGAGCATCACAGGTAGAACCATAGCCAACCACTTCTGCGTAAATTTTTGCACCACGGGCCTTTGCGTGTTCATATTCTTCCAGGATCACTGCGCCTGCACCTTCGCCCATAACGAAACCGCCGCGGCGTTTATCAAAGGGCAGAGATGCTGCGTTAGGGTCTTCGGAAGGGTTCAACGCCATACAGCTGCCAAAGCCTGCCACTGCCAAAGGCACGATAGCCGCTTCGCTGCCGCCGCAGATTGCTGCTGTGGTATAGCCATGGAGGATGGCTCTGTAGCCTTCGCCAATGGCTGTTGTACCTGTTGCACAAGCTGTGGAAACAGACACACAGGCGTTCATTGCCTGATAGCGGATGGCGATATTGCCTGCCGCAATGTTGCTGATCATTTTTGGAATGAACAGGGGAGAAACTCTTCTGGCCCCTTTTGCCTGCAGCATATCATAGCTTTCACAGAATGTTTCAAAGCCGCCGATACCGCTGCCGAAATAGACTGCCAATTCATCTGCGTCGATATTGCCTTCCAGCTGACTGTCCGCCATAGCTTCGCCTGCTGCTGTCATGGCGAACTGACTGAATCTGTCCAGTTTTTTCGCCGCCAGTTTCTCCATATATGTTGTCGGATCGAAGTCCTTCACCTCTGCCGCCAGTCTGAATTTGCTTTCGCTGGCGTCAAATCTGGTGATAGGGCCGATACCGTTTTTGCCGTTTTTCAAAGCATCCCAGAAATCAGGTACGTTGTTACCTACGGGGGTCACCGCACCGATCCCTGTTACTACTACTCTTTTCATAAGTTCTACCTCTCTTAGCACGCTAAGCCACCGTCGATACGGATGACTTCGCCTGTAATGTAGTCAGATTGTTCCGACGCCAAAAACAGCGCCAGTTCTGCCACTTCCTCTGCTTCGCCAAAGCGTTTCATGGGAATGACTTCTTTCATTGCGTCGTTTTCCAGAGCTTCTGTCATTTCTGTCGCAATGAAACCGGGGGCGATGGCATTACAGCAAACGCCTCTGGATGCCAGTTCCTTGGCAACAGATTTTGTCAGGCCGACCACACCTGCCTTGGATGCGGAATAGTTTACCTGACCGGGGTTGCCTGTCAAACCGGAAACAGAGCTGATATTGATGATCTTGCCACCCTTCTGTTTCAGGAACAGGGGATATACCCCTTTGATCATATAAAATACCCCTTTCAGGTTCGTATCGATGACTGCGTCAAAATCTGCCGCTTTCATCATGGGAACCAGTTTATCTTTTGTAATCCCTGCGTTATTCACCAAAATCTGGATACCACCGAAATCCTTCACGATTTCCTTTACAACTGCCGCCACTGCATCGGCATCTGCAACGTTGCACTGATATGCTTTGGCTTTCACACCCAAAGCTTCCAGTTCTTTCAGGGTTTCTTCCGCTTTCACCGTATTGCCGGCATAAAGAAAAGCGATATCCGCCCCATTTTCTGCAAATTTCAGGCAAATGGCTTTCCCGATGCCTCGGGAACCACCAGTCACCACTGCTGTTTTACCTTTCAGCATCCCATTTCCTCCTTCACCTTTTCGATCTCTTCCATATTGGAAACGTTGTAAACCTTTGTGTCAGGCAGGATACGTTTGATGAGTTTCTTCAGCGTATCGCCAACGCCCACTTCGATGAAGATATCGAAACCATCGGCAGCCATACGTTCGATGCTTTCCTGCCAGCGCAGGCTGTGGTTGATCTGCTGTTTCATCAGTTCTCTGACATTTTCTGTATAAGGTTCTGTTGTATAGTTGGAATAAACGGTGATAGCAGGCTTTTTCAGGTCAAAGGCCTTTGCCGCTTCCGCAAATTCCTTGCTGGCTTCATCCATAAAGGGAGAATGGAAGCCGCCGCCCACCGCTACAGGCAGCCCTCTGCCGCCTGCTGCGCGGACTGCTTTGGAAAAAGCGTCCATTTCTTCCTTCGCACCGGCAACCACCAGCTGACCAGGTGCATTATAGTTTACAGGGTAAACCTGTTTAAACTGCTTGCAAACTTCTTCTACCTTGCTGTTTTCCAGCTTCATCACCGCCAGCATGCTTGCGGGATGTTCCGCTGCCGCTTTTGCCATAGCTTTGCCTCTGGCACAGGCCAGCCGGAAGCCATCCAAATAGCTGTAGGCACCTGCAAAGGCCAGGGCAGGCAATTCGCCCAAAGAGAAGCCTGCTACCCCTTCGGGTATAATCCCTACTTCGGATAAGGTAATCGCCGCTGCCAGATCTGCCAGATACAGGCAGGGCTGTGTATTCTGTGTTTCTTTCAATTCTTCCGCTGTGCCCTCGAAGCACTGTTTCAACGTGCCTGCTCTCAGTGCTTCCGCACCATCGAACAGTCCATGGACCGTTTCATTTGCTTCATAAAAAGTCTTACCCATGCCTGCCTTCTGGGCACCCTGACCGGAAAAAACAAATGCTATTTTACCCATTTTGCTGCTCCTTTCAGCAGAATTTCTGCTTCTTCTGCAATTTCACGGATGATTTCTGCTGCTGGCTGTTCCTTGTTCACCATACCGGAGATCTGACCCGCCATGAAGCAGCCTTCTTTTGTATCGCCTTCCACAGCCGCCTTTCTCAGTGCGCCTACGCCCAGCTGATCTATCATTTCGGCAGTAGTTTCAGGGGCATATTCCACCTTCAGGAAATTACGGGCAAACTGGTTCTTCATCACACGACAGGTGCTGCCGCCAAAACGTCTGCCGGTAGCTGTTGTGGAAACATCTGTTGCTTTCAGAACCATGTCTTTATAGTTCTGGTGTACGCCACATTCCTCCGCCAGAAGGAAGCGTGTGCCCATCTGTACGCCCACTGCTCCCAGCATGAATGCCGCCGCCATCCCTCTTCCGTCACCGATGCCGCCTGCCGCCAAAACGGGGATATCCACCGCATCCACCACCTGAGGCACCAAAGGCATGGTAGAAAGCTCGCCGATATGACCGCCGGATTCGCCGCCTTCAACAATGACAGCATCCGCACCTGCGCGGGCCATCATTTTCGCCGCCGCCACAGAAGCTGCCACAGGAATAACCTTGATCCCTGCTTCTCTCCACATGGGGATATATTTGTTGGGGATACCTGCGCCTGTTGTCACCACCGCCACTTTTTCTTCCGCAACGATTTTTGCCACTTCCTCCACGTGGGGGCTCATCAGCATGATGTTCACGCCAAAGGGTTTGTCTGTCAGGCTTCTGGCAATCTGAATCTGTTCCCGCAGATAATCTCCGCCTGCGTTCATGGCAGAAATGATGCCCAGGCCGCCGCCATTGGAAACCGCTGCCGCCAGCTTGCCGTCAGCGATCCACGCCATACCGCCTTGAAAAATGGGATATTCGATGCCAAGCATCTCACAAATCGGTGAAACGATCATATCGTCGTCCTCCTTTACTTACCTGTTTCTTACGCTACTTTGCTTTCGATCAGTTTTACCAGATCGCCAACTGTGTTGATCTTGTTTTCGCCCATTTCGATTTCTGTGCCGAATTCTTCTTCCAGGTTCATCAGCAGTTCCATAACATCCAGGGAATCGATACCCAGTGTGCCGAATTCTGTTTCAAGTTTGATGTCTGCTGCGTCACATTCCAGTTTTTCTGCCAACATTGCTGCGATTTTTTCGAATACCATAATTTTAATCTCCTTTTTTCTTATAAAATATTTTTACCATCTTAACAGGCAAGCCGCACTTGCCAGACCGCCGCCAAAGGCAGGCAGTAATAATAAATCTCCTCGTTTCAGCTTCCCTGCCCTGTTCAATTCATCCAGTGCAATGGGGATGCTGGCGGAAGATGTATTGCCATATCTGTCAATATTTACATAAAATTTTTCATGGGGCACCTTCAGTTTCATGCTTGCAAAATCGATGATGCGCTTATTGGCCTGATGGGGCACGATGTAGGCGATATCATCAAAGGTCAGCCCGTTTCTCTGCAGCAGTTCTTTACAGTCCCTGCAGATGGCTGTTACCGCAAATTTGAAGGTTTCCTGTCCCGCCATGTGGGCAAAAGGTTTCTTTTCCTGCCCTCTTTCATAAAAGGGAGATTTTCCCACCGGCTGAGGAATATCAATGACATCATTGCCGCCCTTTACATCAAAAACAGCATCGATGTAGTTTTCACCGGTACCAAGGACAACTGCCCCCGCTCCGTCGCCAAAAATGACACAAGTGCCTCGGTCTTCCCAGTCCAGAATACGGCTCATACGCTCTGTCCCGATGACAAGGATTTTTTTCACTTTTCCTTTGGCAAAAAATCCCGCTGCCGTTTCCAGCAGAAAGTCAAATGCCGAGCAGGCTGCGTTGATATCCATTGCCATACAGGAAAGGCCAAGCAGGTGCTGCACCATGCAGGAAACAGAAGGAGAAATGCTCTCTCCGCTGACACTGGCTGCCAGGATCAGATCGATCTCCTCTGCTGCCACGCCGCTGTTTTCCAAAGCAGACAGAGCAGCTTTGGCACCCATATCCGCTGCTGTTTCATTGGTGCTGAAATGGCGTTCCTTTACGCCAACCCTTTGGGTGATCCATGCATCATTTGTATCTAAAAATTGTGACAGGTCATCATTGGTGACGACCTTGGGCGGAACATACATCCCTGTCCCTAACACACGAAAACTCATTTCTTCCCTCCTTCCCCTTTTCGGGGAATCTTTTCCAAGCTATCTCGCTATATCTTTTCCAATTTTTTTGGTTACGATAACTTAGTACCTCCAAGTTTCAAAAAAGTTACAAAATTTTTAGAATTTTTTTGCAAAAAAAGAAAAAGCCCGAGAATTTGTTGGATTCTCAAGCTTTCCACACCTTTTTTATTTATTCAGAAATTTCGCTGCTAAACGTAACCGTTGCCACGGCAACAGATTGAAATCCCATCTCCACCAATTTTTCCGGCTCATAGAACAAATCCAGAGAAGGCAATGCAATTACTTCATCTTCGTCCATGATTTGCATAGTCAGAGGAATTTCTTTACCATCCTCAATCACTTTCCAGCCTTCCAGCCAAACTTCATGGCTATGGAGACTTGTTTGATAAGTCTCCACCTTTTCAGAGTATCTGCCTCCGCCCCTTCCTATGGCAATAGCCGTGGCTACTCTCAAATTATCGTAACCGATGCCAATGCCCGAATTTTTCCCCAAAGCATCACCATAGGAACGAGAGCCGCCAAAGTCATACCATTTTCCATTCTCCAGATTATATTTTTTCACTGCAATGCTCCGAATAGAATCATCGATCGCATATCGCCATGTCCCCGTATTTTCATATCTCCAGATATCTTTTCCCAAATCAGGAATATCTGCCTGCTCAATATACATCGTTTCTGGCGGTAATTCCGCTGTTTCTTTGCCACATGCCGTTAAACAGACAATACCCATCAAAAAAAATCCTACAAGAATTCCTTTCCTTTTCATGGTTCCACGCACCTGCCTTTTTATCTGTTCCTTTGCATATAATGCAGTGCCATTGCCCCTATGGTCGCAAACACATAGGAAAGAAATCCCAGACCAAGCAGCAGCCGGCGGGTCCTCATTTTTTTTGCCAGCATGGCAAAATTTTCAACATTCCCGGAAAACGGCATATCTGATGCCAAGTCCTGCACAGGACGATATTTCCTGTAGTTTGCTCTGCATTCGGGGCATTCCCGCAAATGCTCCTTCACCAGCTTTCTGCTGGCTTTGCTGGCCTCTTTATCATGATACAGAGGCGCTAAATCCGTTACGATATCACATTTCCAACTCATGCTTCAACACCTCCATCAGCATTTTTTTTGCTCTGAAATAAATGACTTTTGCGGAATTTTCGCTGATTTTCAAAATTAGAGCGATCTGGGAAAAGGGCAGCTCCGCATAAATCCGCAGCAAAACCACATCCCGATATTTTTTCGGGATATTTTCCACAATCTGCCGCACCGCATCCTCTACATCCTTTTTATGGACATGCTCCTCCGGGCTGCAGTCCCCTTTCATGTAGTTTTGTGCAACCAACTCCAGATTGGATGCATCCAAATGGAGCTTTTTCTTTTTCAAATACTTAAAATAAACATGCTTCCCGATGGCTGCCAGCCATGTAAACACCTCGCAATCCCCTCGAAAACGGTGGAAAGAGGTATAGGCCTGCAAAAATGTTTCCTGGGTCAGATCCTCTGCCAGATCAGCATCAGCACACATACGATACAGGAAAGCATATACTTTTTGATAATACTCCCGGTAAAGGCTCTCAAAGGCTTTCAAACGATCATCTTCCTTTTATTCTTATTTCAGGATCTTTGTTTCAAAATCCCTACCACCTGCGTATTTTTCCAGCAGGTCTTTTGCTTCTTCCAGCAAACCGGGCAGGTCTGCATCCCCGTCAAAGGCATAATACACCAGCAGCAGATCCTCTGTTTCATCTGTAATCATCGTACGGTCGTTATCGCTGGTAGGGTTGCCGAAGGGTCCTTCTGCATCAAACAGGACAGGCAGGAATTCAATATTCAGCACATCCTTGCCAATGCCCCAGTAAGCGGTGCCTTCAGGGGCACGCATCCATGTGATATCGCCTTTGGCATGGGCCAGATCGTATGTACCCATGGAATAGCCGGATTTGATGGACAAATAGTTATTGATGTCCACCACATTGTTGATATAGTATAACCCTCTTTCCTTGGCGATCCTTCTACACATAGCTTCCGCAGAGGAACGATACCGGTTGGGTTCTTTCCCCAAAGCTTTATATGCCTTTCTTGTGGATTGAATTTTATCTCTCTTGTTTGCCTGGGAAAGCTCTACCTCGGAAAGCTCTGCGATCTTACCGTTCAGCATCACCAGAAATTCTTCAGGATCGGGGGCAACTACTACCTGACACTGCAAAAGGCCCAGTGCTGCCTCCGGGCAGCGTTCCTTTAGGCTTTCATCTATTCTTACATTTACCATGATGGTTTCTCCTTTCAAAAAATACCTTCTTCCTTTCAGGATACCCGAAAAAAACAGAATGTCAAGTTCTCCTTGCGATGATGGTTGAAAATTCAGGGAAAATGCGTTATCATATTTTCTAATGAATTTTTTTGTTAAAGGAGAGAAAAAAATGGATCAGCGTACTTTAATTGTTTCCTGCGTAGAATATTACAGCCATCTAAAAAGCATCCCCAGCAATAAGGTTTTTGCTTCTTTTGAACAAGCTAATTTCATCAATATGATTCTGGATACCCAGAAAATGGTTCCCGAAATGGATTCCGATTTTTACATTGGCATGATCGATGGTCTGACATATCTGGAAAGCGATTCCACAGGAGAAGAATACAGCCATCACGAAGAACGTACTGCACTGGTTATAGAAGTGGTTTCCATTCTGCAGAAAAAACACAAAATGGACGATTTGGAAGCCTGCCACATGTATTACCATTCCAGAACAGCGGAAATTGTCAGCGAAGAAAAAACAGGCTGGTACAAAAAATCTCCCAAGGAAATTTATGATCTGATCGAAGCGGAATAAAAAAAGAAAGACTGTCTGTAAAAAGACAGTCTTTTTTTATCGGTGCGACGGGATTTGAACCCACGACCTCAGCGACCCGAACGCTGCGCCCTACCAAGCTGGGCCACGCACCGAAAATTCATATATAACGTATATATTTTCCTCTATTTTTATAAAAATGTCAAGAACGAATTTTATCATTGTCTGTCAATGACAAATAATAAATATCCACCGGCAAAGCCGGTGGTTTTATGAACAACCCTAAAGGGTACTT